>JACXVH010000307.1 GCA_014763515.1 Flavobacteriaceae bacterium | reverse complement strand
GGAATTTTTAAAAGGTCTATTAATTCATTTATAAAACGTTCCTTGTTTTCTTGAACGTATTGCTTAATATTTTCCATTTTTTAATCGAATATTTTCAAAAATACAAAAATTGTAAGACTTTAATGCAATAAAAAACCCAATCTAAGATTGGGTTTTAAAAATTTTAGAAATTCTAGTAAATTACCTTTTTATTGACAATTGAACCATTATCTAATTTTATTTGTACAATAAGTGCTTGATTTTTTACTAATAACCCTTTGATATTACATTCTTTATCATTAACCTTTTGTTCAAATATCTTTTTTCCTTGAACATCAAAAATTAGTAAAAAATCAATAATACTCATTGAAGAATTAATTACTAAAGCCTCATTATTGTTAAATATTTTGATTTCATTGTTTAATTCTTGATCTATAGTTAATTCAGGTTTCTTGTAAATCAATTCAAATCTATTATCAAAATTACCTGCTTCAGACATAAAAACGTATTCTGATTCTTTAATATTATGGTAAATATTGAGGAAATTATCCTTTAAATAAATGTTTTGGTTCACAAATAATCCGTCAACATTATCTATTTTAATTTGATAAAAACCACTTTCAAGAGCTTTAAAACCAACTAGTATCTTGTCTTGATTGTTGAATGGCAAGCTTCTTCCTTGAATAACAAATGCCTCGTTGTTTATATTTGAATAAAGAATTGTTTTTTCTAAATCAAAAACCTTCCCATCAATATTGTTATCAACTCCGTCTGAAGCTCCAGACATATAACCTACTAGAATTTGATTATAACTAACATCATTCAATCCCTTTAGTCCAATCCAAATTCTATGTCTTTCATTTGCAAATCTATTGGAATCATCACTTCTAAAAAACTGTGTACTATTTGAAGCCTCTACCCTATATTCGTTAGAAAGAACAAAGTCTACAGATTCTCTTGCTTCTACAAAAAAGCCTTGTCCCGTTTGAATATAATCATTTGGAACAGCACCTCCAGCAATTGCAGCTGTACCTCCTAAAATTGTATACGAAGCATAATTTGTTTGTGCAACGTATGCACCATCTTGCGGAACATTATGTGTCCAGTAATATAATGCATCAATTTTTGGGTTTGTAAGTAAAATTCGATTAGCGTCAATTGGTGAAGGATAAGGATTACCTAGAAGATTATAACCAATTCCAACTGAAGATGTGATTATTCCATTATTAGGAACTCCTTCAAATTGACCATTAAAGATCGTTGGAACAGAAGAAGACCAATCATTTGCAACTCGTATCATATATCCTTTTCCTGGACTAAAACTAGTCGAAGCTACATTAGAAACTGATTGATATGCTGTTGCAGTTGTTGTTCCTGTAAATAGATATTCATAAAACCTATTATCCAATGTGTTTGGAGAGAAATCTTTTAAAATTTGTCCAGAAACTGGTGAAGACCAGGCCGTGTAATCTTTCCTTATCATAGGTGTTGAATTTCTTTTTACAATAATATTTCCAGAATTAACACCTGTATTGGAATATTGTACAAGAGCAGCATCATTTTCAATCGTTAATGTTGCTCCTGAAGCGACAGTTACACCTTCACCAACTTTTAATGAATGACCAGAATTTATTATTACTTCAGCTGTACCATTTACTGTAAACGAACATGCTTCAATATCTCCTGTAGAAGATAAATTGGCATTAACTATTGCGGCTACTCTTTTGTTTGGTACACCATTTGACCATGTAGATCTCTTCCATAAGTTGCTGCTAAAATTGTATTATCTGAAGATCTGTAATCGAACGATAACACTTTAACATCTTTCATACCATTATTAGACCTATACCAATTAGGGGAAACATCGTTAAAATTAGTCGTATACCAAACCCCTAACTCAGTACCAATGATAACCTCATTTGTTGCAAAAGGATTAGCCAAAATACACTTTACAGGAATATTTGGTAAATCTCCTTCTTTATTCTGCCAAGTTGAACCTCCATTATTTGTGTACCAAATGCTATTAATACCATAATTATGAAAAGTTACATAAATTTCATTTTCAGATGCTCCATAACGAATATCTGAAACAGCGCCTAACCATGACGCATCACCAATTTGTGACCAGATCCTTGCGCCAGCATTACCATTTGCATTGTCTAATCTTAATAACCTACCATTTGCTAAACCAATCAAAACCCTATTGTTTGTATAAGGTGAAGCCTCAAAATATGTTGGAATATCATTCAATAAAGCATCAGTTAAAGTAGTTGTTGTTGTGGCCCCAGTAGTTGTATTTGTTATAGCATACCTATAAATTTGATAGGCAGAGCCAGTAGATCCATTTGCATATAAAATATTAGAATCACTATCTAATCCACATTGATTCACAAAATCTCCATCACTTCCGCCATAATCATTGGCAATATATGCTATAGGAGTATTGTCACTATATCTTACAAATATATATGTGTTATATACATAAGAAACAATCATATATTGATTTTGTTTATCGATAAATTCCCAACATCCATCACCACCAAATACCCTTGTTGAAGATCCTATACCAGCTGGAGGATTATTTAATAATTGTGACCCATTGTCTTGAAGTCCACCAATCATTTTTAAAGTTCCTGTTTGACTAATTCCTCCTTTGTAAAACTGAGTTACATTGTAACCATTATTTCTTACATAAATATTTGTACCAGAATTATTTGTATAATAAACCCCTCCATCATTACCAAAAACTACTCTTGAAGGCTGGCCAGGAGCAAATGCTATACAATGATGATCAGCATGAACTCCATCTAGCGCAGGTGTTCCGCCGCTTGAAGCCGGATTTACGGTCCAATCAGATAATTGTGTCCACATCCCAGAGGTATTAGAAGTAAAAGCAGAAGTAGTTCTAAACAATTCTATTCCTCCAATATAAACTTCATTATCATTAGAAGGATTCATACCAATAAGTAAATCATAAAAAGCTTGCCCTCGACAAAAATCGTTTGACGGAGCAGGTTGATTACCTGTGCTTATAGGAAGGGCAACTGTAACTTCATTACTTACCCAAGCATCAGTAGTTCTTTTAATCACCGGTAAACCTGAACCTTCACATAATGCAAACATTCTTCCATTAGTTTGTTTTGAAGCCACTAACCTAACTCTACTATCAACACCTGATAAAGTTCTCACTAAAGCCCAATCATC
>JACXVH010000016.1 GCA_014763515.1 Flavobacteriaceae bacterium | reverse complement strand
AACTTAATGAAAAATATTCCTATTACAGTTGAAGAAATTGAATCGATTATGAATGCTTAATTAGAGAAAAGATACAAGAAGAAAGAGAAAAGACGGTTTACGAAAGTGAACCGTTTTTATTTAGAATAATTATTTTTGCATTATGGTTTACCAACAAATCACATATAAAAACACCTCAATCAATTTTTCTGACGAAGGAAAAGGAACTGCTATTGTTTTACTTCATGGCTTTTTAGAAAACAGCAACATGTGGCAATATCTTCAACCAAAATTAACAAAACATTATCGCGTAATTTGTATTGATTTATTGGGTCATGGAAAAACAGAATGTTTAGGTTATGTTCACACTATGGAAGATATGGCAGATGCTGTTCATGAAGTTGTAAAACATTTACATTTAAAACGAATCGTTTTAGCAGGACATTCAATGGGTGGTTATGCGTCGCTTGCTTTTTCAGAATTATATCCCTATATGGTGAAAGGTTTAATTTTATTAAACTCTACAAGTAAAGAAGATTCACAAGAAAGAAAAGCAAACCGTGATAGAGCTATAAAAGCCGTTAAAAAAAATTATCAAGCAGCTATAAGTATGTCTATTGCAAACTTATTTAGCGAAGCTAATAGAGAAAAATTAATTACTGAAATTGAGTGGGCAAAAAATGAAGCTTTAAATACATCTTTACAAGGAATTGTTGCCGCTCAAGAAGGTATGAAAATAAGAAAAGATAGAGAAATTTTATTACACACTACCGATTATCCAAAATTATTAATCTTAGGAAAAAAAGATCCTGTTTTAAATTTTGAGGAAAGTGTTTTACAAATTGAAGGAACTAATGTTCAATTAGAAACATTAGAAGATGGTCACATGAGCCATTTAGAAAACAAAAAAGAAGTAGAAAAAATTTTCAAAAAATTCCTTAAAGAAATTTAATTGAGAAAACTTTTTCTACCTAAAATTTAAAAGCAAAAATTAATCTACTCTTTCTAGTTTGTTATCTTTTTTCTTTTTAGTCAACACCATTTTTTGACTAGAATATAAAACATTTAAATCATCTAAAACGTTAAGAGCTTCGTCCATGTAAACGTCTTTTTGCATTTCTTCATGCCAACGAACTCTTTTTTCTTTTAGGATGGTATCTTTTTCAAAAATCATTTCTTCATAAGGCAACGATTTAAAATCTAAATTGTTTTTGTAATCTGTTATTGCTTTAAATTGTTTCAATTTTAAATCTGCTTCATCTAATTCATGTCTGAATTTCTTAAGATTTAAACTAAAATCATTTACATCTTTTCTTTCAAAAATCCATTTTGCATTTTCATCAATCAATTTAAACTGATTACTGTTTGCAACTCGTTCTTTACTTTTATTTATCACCGATTCGTAACCCGCAAAAACTGGTTGGTACTCTGTTGGTGAAATTTTATCCCAAGGCAAAGCGTTTTCTTCATCTCTTTCTCCCATATCAAGATAACTAAATCTATCTGGTAAAACGATATCACTTAAAACTCCTTCTCTTTGAGTAGAACCACCATTAATTCTATAGAATTTTTGAGTAGTTGTTTTTAAAGCGCCCAAATCTCCAAAATCGCTACTTCTAATAAACTGATTTAAATCGATAACATTTTGAACCGTCCCTTTTCCATAAGTATGCTTACTACCAATAACAATTCCTCTTTTATAATCTTGAATGGCTGCAGCAAAAATTTCAGATGCCGATGCCGAGAAATTATCCACCATTACTACTAGAGGTCCGTCCCATTGAACAGATGAATCTTTATCGAAAAGCACTTCTTGTTTTCTACCTGAAGATTTAATTTGTACAACTGGCCCTTGCTCAATAAATAAACCCGTCATGTTTACAACAGTTTCTAATGATCCGCCTCCGTTTCCTCTTAAATCGATAATTAGTCCTTGAATACCTTCTTTTTTAAGTCTTTCAATTTCTAGAGCTACATCTTTATAAGCATCTCTATTATCTTTATTTTCGAAACTAATGTAAAATTTAGGTAAATAAATAATTCCGAATTTTTTTCCGTCTTTTTCTACAGTTGATGATTTTGCAAAAGTTTCTTCTGTTTCTACTTCATCTCTAATAATAGAAATTATTTTAATAGTTCCATCTACTTTTTTTACAGTAAGGCGAACTTCAGTTCCTTTATGACCTTTTATTTTTTTAACCACATCATCTAATCGCATTCCTGCAATATCAAGTGGTTCTTCTTCACCTTGACCTACTTTTAAAATTACATCACCAGCTTCTAATTCTTTTCCTCTCCAAGCTGGTCCTCCAGAAATAAGTTCTGAAACTTCTACAGCATCATTTTTCTTTTGTAAACGCGCACCAATTCCTTCAAATTTTCCACTCATACTGATATCGAACTTATCTTTATCATCAGGTGAGAAATAAAAAGTATGCGGATCAAATTGTTCAACAATTGAATTTAAGAAAATAGAAAACCAGTCATTTCTGTCTAATTCTTTTTCAACAAAATCAAAATATTCGTCTAAAGATTTTAATGAATTTTCTCTAGCTTCTTTTTCAATTGTTCCAAATGATTTTACAGTATAAGTTGAATCTTTTTTATGTTTTGCTTCTTCTAATTTTTGTTTATCTGTTACTGAAGACAACACTGAAAATTTCAATTGTTTTCTCCATCTATCTGTTAATTCTTTTTTGTTTTTAGCGTAAGGCAATTTTTCATAATCTACATTAATTTCCTCGTCTTTTGAAAAATCAAAAGGCTTATCTAAAATCTCCTCATAAATACTTCTTGACTCGTGTATACGTTGTAATAAACGAGAATTAGTTAATTCAAAAAAAGTTAAATCTTTAGTCTTAATTAAATCATCTATACTATTTTCATATTTAGCAAACTCATTAATATCTGATTGATAGAAAAAACGTTTCGTAGGATCAATTCCATTGATGTATTTTTTATACACTTTTTGAGAAAAATTATTATCAAAAGCAACCGGACTATAATGCCCTCTCTCTAACACATAAGACAATAGTTCTATTAAAAGTTTATCTTTTTCTGGATCTTCAACTTTTTTAGAAGGAATAAAACTCCATAACACAGCACATAATGCTGTAACAAGCAAAACAATTTTATAATTTCTCTTCATATAATCGACAATTCGGTTCATTGCAAAATTTTCAACTAAGGTACATAAAAAACTATGCCACGATAGTGCAAGATACGATAAAATTTTGTTAAACATCCTAATAAATATGCCTTCAAGAGAAATAGTCTTAGCTTTAAATTATTATTTTAGCAAAAAAATAAAAAAATGCAACGTCCATTAATTTTAGTTACAAACGACGATAGTATAGTTTCACCTGGTATAAGAACTTTAATTAGTATCATGAAAGAAATAGGTGACGTTATTGTAGTTGCTCCTGATAGCCCACAAAGTGCTATGGGACATGCAATAACGATAAACAACACGCTTCATTTAGATAAAGTAAATTTAGATCCAGAAATTGAACACGAGTATAGTTGTTCAGGAACACCCGTTGATTGTGTAAAAATGGCGGTTCATGAAATTTTAAAACGAAAACCCGATTTATGTGTTTCTGGTATTAATCATGGTTCAAACTCTTCAATTAATGTAATTTATTCAGGAACTATGAGTGCTGCTGTAGAAGCCGGAATAGAAGGAATCCCTGCAATAGGATTTTCGCATTTAGATTACAGTTGGGAAACCGATTTTAGCCTTATAAAAAGATTTGTAAAGAAAATTGCTTTAGAAGTTTTAAAAAATGGACTTCCAGAAGGAGTTGTATTGAATGTGAATTTTCCTAAATCGGAAAAAGGCGAAATCAAAGGAATTAAAGTTTGTCGACAAGCAAAAGCCATGTGGATTGAAGAATTTGATAAGCGAACTAATCCGCAAGGAAAAGAATATTATTGGTTAACTGGTGAGTTTGTAAATAAAGATAAAGGTCAAGATACCGATGAATTTGCTTTAGAAAATGGGTTTGTTTCTATTGTACCGGTACAATTTGATTTAACTGCACATCATGCCATTCAAACTGTAAATAATTGGGATCTATAATTATGCAAAAAAAAGATATTTTAATCGGTTTATTATTTGGCCTACTATTAGGTTTTGCCGGATTTTTAATTGTGGTTATGTTGTTTTCTAATGGAGACACATCAATACTGGAAAATTATTCCTATTTAAAAAACAATGGTTCCATTGGTAAAGTAATTACTTTAGGAGCCGTTCCTAATTTATTGTTATTCTTTTTCTTTCTAAACAAAAACAAAGAAATGATGGCAAGAGGTGTTATTTTATCTATGCTTGTACTTACTATTATAACATTACTTTTATAATGAAATATTATATAATTGCAGGAGAAGCTTCAGGAGATTTGCATGGCGCAAACTTAATGAAAGCCTTATTTAAAGAAGATCCAAATGCTGAAATTCGGTTTTGGGGCGGCGACTTAATGACACAAACTGGTGGAACTCTTGTAAAACATTATCGCGATTTAGCTTTTATGGGATTCATAGAAGTGGTTATGAATCTAAAAACCATTTTAAACAATATTAATTTTTGCAAAAAAGACATAGAATCTTTTAAACCCGATGTCATAATTTTTATAGATTATCCAGGTTTTAATATGCGAATTGCTACTTGGGCAAAAGAAAAAGGAATTCCAACACATTATTATATTTCGCCTCAAATTTGGGCATGGAAAGAAAATAGAATTAAAGCTATTAAAAAAGATGTAGACTTTATGTATGTTATTCTTCCGTTTGAGAAAGATTTTTATGAAAAAAAACACAATTTTCCCGTTGATTTTGTTGGACATCCTTTAATTGACGCGATTCAAAATAGGACAATTGTAAATGAAGCCGATTTTAGAAAAGAACACCAATTAGACGAAAAACCTATTATTGCTTTGTTACCGGGAAGTCGAAAACAAGAAATCAATACAAAATTGAAAATTATGGTTTCTGTAGTAGAATTTTTTCCTGAATACCAATTTGTTATTGCTGGCGCACCAAGTCAAGATTTTGAAATTTACAAACCTTTTTTAGTAAATAAAAATGTACATTTTATTTCTAATAAAACTTACGATTTATTAAGTATTGCCCATGCTGCTCTTGTAACATCTGGAACAGCTACTCTAGAAACTGCTTTATTTAAAGTTCCAGAAGTTGTGTGCTATAAAGGAAGCTGGATTTCTTACCAAATTGCTAAACGAATTATTACATTAAAATTCATTTCATTGGTTAACTTAATCATGGATAAAGAAGTTGTAAAAGAATTAATTCAAGGCGATTTGAATACTAAAAATTTAAAACTTGAGTTAGGCAAAATTCTGGAAGGTGAAAGTCGAGCAAATATCCTTAAAAACTATAATATACTTGAACAAAATTTAGGAGGAACAGGTGCCAGCGAAAAAACTGCCGCATTAATTGTTTCTCGTTTAAAAAAATAATTTATACTTTCGTTTAAAAGCCTATTAAAATGATTAAAAGAATCTTTTATATTTTCTTATTAGCCTCAATAATTACCAACTGTAAAACTAATTCTAACATTGTCACTTCAAAAGATGAAGCAATAGATAAAGGAATTTACAGTTACAATGAAAAAAACAGCAAAACAAAAACAACTAAAAAAAATAGTTCTAAAAATGTTAATGCTACTAGAATTCAACAAGAATTAATTGACGATGCAAAATCTAATTTAGGTGTTAAATATAGATTAGGAGGCACTACAAAAACAGGAATGGATTGTTCTGGCTTAGTTTTTAGAACTTTTGAAAATTTTGATATTAAATTACCTAGAACTTCGATAGATATGTCGAGACATGGTAAAAAAATAAGCATAAACAAAGCACAACCTGGCGACTTAATATTTTTTACAACAAACGGAAGAAGTGTTATTAACCATGTTGGGATTATTACTGAAGTTACAGAAGATGAAATAAAATTTATTCATTCATCAACTAGTCAAGGAGTAATTATTTCATCAACTGCAGATAGTTATTATGGCAACGCATTTGCACAAATAAATAGAGTGTTAAATTAAAACATAATATATGAAGGCTTTTCCTTTTCCATTGATTTTATTTACTATTTTCTTTGGATTAGGAATTGTATTCGATTTTTCTACAAAAATTGATTTTCTTTATCTTATTGTTTTAAATATTTTTTCAATTGCCTTTTTAGCGTTCTTTTGGTTAAAAGCAAAACAATCCTATACTTTAGAAACTAAATTTGGATTTGCTACCATTACAACCGCTTTTACTTTTGGAATCTTAGTTCACCATTTCAATTTTGAACCCAATAACCACAGTCATTATTCTAAAATAACAACTACTGAAACTCCCGTTCTATTTAAAGCTATAGTTCAAAGTAATTATAAATCGACTGAGAAAAATGATAAATATTTAGTCCAACTCCAATCAGTAAATGATAAAGCAACAACAGGTAAACTTTTAGTTTATATTTCGAAAAAAGAACAAAAAGCATTAACACCTGGAGATGAAATAATTGCATTAAGTAAACTTCAAATTGTACCAAGAAAATTCAATCCATATCAATTTGATTACGCTAATTATTTAGCGCATCAAAACATATTTCATCAAACTTTTATTAAAGAAGGAAAGTTTAAAATTTTAAATCATCAAAAGAATTGGGATTCATTTTGGTACAAAAATCGCCAAAAATTAATAGCTAGTTTTTCTTATCAAAATTGGAACAACACTACAAAAAGTATCGTTTTTGCTTTGCTTTTTGGTTACAAAAATTTAATTGATCCATCAATAATTGAAAATTATCAAAACTCAGGAGTTATTCACATTTTAGCTATTTCTGGTCTACATGTTGGTATTTTATACTTATTTATTAGTTTCCTTTTAAAACCATTAAGAAACACCAAGAAAGGTTTAGTGTTGAAATTATTAATTACATTAGTTTTTCTATGGAGTTTTGCTGTTTTAACTGGCTTTAGTGCTTCGGTAACAAGAGCCGTAACTATGTTTTCTATTATTGCAATTGGAAGAGCACTAAATAGAGATACTTCAATTTATAACTCTATAGCATTTTCTGCACTTTTATTGCTTGTATTCAAACCAAATTTCATTTTCGATATTGGTTTTCAATTGAGCTACGCAGCAGTTTTATCAATTGTTGCTTTTCAACCATATTTCAAAAAACTATACTTTACTAAATTTAAAATTGTAAATTATTTTACTGATTTGGTAATGGTTTCTTTGGCAGCACAAATTGGTGTTTTGCCATTAAGTATTTATTATTTCAACCAGTTTCCAATTTTGTTTTTGGTGGCCAATATTGTAATAATTCCTTTAACTACAGCAGTTGTCATTACGAGTCTAGCAACGCTAATTTTAAATTTTGTTTTTCCAACATTGGCTATTTTATTAGGAAGAGTAGTTTCGTTTTTTATCAATTTAATGAATTTGTATACCAAATGGATTTCCAGTTTTCAATATCTTGTTATTCAAAATATTTCATTCAGTTTTTTTCTATGCATATTAGCCTATTTATCTATAATTTGTTTTATCCTGTATTTTTACAATAAGAAAACTAGAACTTTATATTATTTTATAGGTTCCGTAATCTTATTCCAATTTGCTTACATAATTACTCTAATACAAAAAAACTCAACTGAAGAATTTATTGTTTACAATGCCAATGAACTATTAATAAGCAAGAAGAAAAATAATCAAATCAGCTTTTTTTCAAACGCGCCAGAGACTAATAGTGACATTATTAACGATTATGCAAAAGGAAGTTTTGTAAATCAAACTCAAATTTTCCCTGTAGAAAACGCCTTGTTTTTTAAAAACAAAAATGTTTTAGTAATTGATAGTTTAAGTAAATATCAAACAAAACATAAAGCAGCAGTTATTGTCCTTTCAAACAATCCGACTATAAATTTAGAATGTGTAATTAAACATCATCATCCCGAAACTATTATTGCCGATAAAACCAATTCGTTTTATAAAGTTCAAAAGTGGAAAGAAACTTGCGAAAAAGAAAAAATCCCTTTCCATGCTACTGCCGAAAAGGGATTCTATAAAATTTGTAACTAATTATTTTTTTACAATAATTCTATTCGCTTCGGCTAGCCATTTTTCAGGACCACCTGCTAAGTAACCTGTACTTCCCAAAGCTTCTAGGTTTACCTTTTTACCTTCTTTTAATTGTGGTTTTACAAACCAAATTGTTGGATAGCCAGTTACACCAAACATATTTTGCATATTATAGTTTTGAGCTTTTATAGCGTCATCTTGAGGTGTGCGTCTAGGAAAATCTAATTCTACTAAAACTACATTTTCTGCTGCCCATTTTGCAAATTCAGGTTTATGAAAAACTTCTTTTTGCAAGCGAATGCACCATACACACCAATCGGAACCTGTAAAAAACAACAACATCGGTTTATTTTCATCTAATGCGATTTTAGCTGCATCAGAAACGTCTGTGTGCCATTTTAACTCTTGCGCTTGTGTAATTAAACCAGAAACTAAAAAAAGTGCTATAACTAAATATTTCTTCATCTTAATATAATTTATTCAAAAATAGACAAAAAGAATGCCATTTTATGTAACCTACTTAACACCGTGCATTAATTTTTTAATAACTGGCGACATTACCACTGCTATTACAGCAATAACTATTGACACAATGGTTAACATCCAAAAGAAATAACTCAATCCGTGCTCGTTAGCAATTTTATCAATATTTTCACCAAACTTTCCAGCTCCCTTCATACCAATTGCTACAGCTAAATACCAAACTCCAAACATAAATGCAATCATTCTTGCGGGCACTAATTTAGAAACATAAGATAATCCAACTGGAGAAATACACAATTCTCCCATTGTATGGAAAAGATATACCAATATTAACCAAATCATACTTACTGAAGCTGTCTTTGCACCAGGTTCAATTCCTGTAGCACCAATTGCGACACAAGCCATACCTAATGCTAATAATCCCATTCCTATTCCGTATTTAACGTTTGCACTTGGATTATACTTGCTTTCCCACCATTTAGAAAATAATGGAGCTAATGATATAATAAATAATGAATTTAAAGTAGAAAACCATGTAGCAGGAACTTCTGTGATTGGTTTCGTTACTTTTTCAATTTTTAAAAACTCTAAAGTTGAGTCAGACAACATTAAATAACCTGCTGAATAAAAATCTTTGATTAACATCCAAATTGCGATTCCCCAAATAATTACAAAACTTGTAGATAAAATTACATTCGCAACCGCATAATTTTTAAATGTTTGCTTGAAAAGCAAATATAAAACCCAAGTTATAATTGCTAAAGGAACTACTGTTATAAGAGAATTGATAATTAAGAAAAAAGTACTCCAACTTCCTTCTAATACTCTATTCGTATAATCGCTAGCAAAAATAGTTAACGAGTTTGGCGATTGTTCAAAAATTGCCCAAAAGAAAATTGTTAAAAAGGCAAAGAAAGTAACTGCAATCATTTTTTCTCTTGTAATTTGAGAGTAACGTAGTAATCGGCTTACTAATAGGACAATAAAAGTTCCTAAAGCTGTAAGAATAGCAATGTTATTCCCATTATCACCGAGGAAACCAAAAATATCAACTTTCCCTCCAGAAATTTTAGAAGCAGGATCGTTTATAATCCACAACAATCCTAATAAAGCAGAAACCGCTATTAAAATTAAATCAATTAATGTAAATGGATTTCTTTTATCTGTATCGCTACTTTCAGCTTTAGCTTTACTCTCTGGCGTTGGTTTTAAACCAATATCTCCAAAAATATTTTGTGATAACCAAAATTGTAACATTCCGAAGAACATGAAAATTCCAGCTAAACCAAAACCATAGCTCCAGCCCACTTTTTCACCTAAATATCCACATAATAAAATTCCGAAAAATGCACCTGCATTTACACCCATGTAAAATAAGGTATAAGCTCCATCCTTTTTATCGGGTCTATCTTTATACATTTCGGAAATTATAGATGTCATATTAGGCTTAAAGAAACCATTACCAAAAACCAACAATATTAATCCTAAATAAATTGAAAATTCAGTTTCAATTGCCATCGAAGCGTGACCTAAAGTCATTAATACTGCTCCTACTACAACTGCCCATCTAAAACCAATTATTCTATCAGCAAAATAACCTCCTAACATGGTAGATAAATACACTAAACCTACGTAAGAACCAAATAGTGCTGAAGCATTTTCCCTACTCCATTCCCAACCGCCATCAGTAAATGAAGCGGTTAAAAATAAAATTAATAGCGAACGCATTCCGTAGAAAGAAAAACGTTCCCACATTTCTGTGAAAAATAAAACGAATAATCCTGCTGGATGACCTAAAACTGTACTTTTAAAAAATTGATCTGTTGAATTTTGGCTCATATTTAATTTATTTAATTCCGTGCATCATTTTCTTTAATGTTGGTGTCAACATAAATAAAATCACTGAAGCAACACCACATAAAACCACAAATACCATGAAGAATTCGAAAAGATTGTGAATCTCAAAACCTGCAAAAACAGGGTTAGAAATACTAATATTATTTTCAGCTAAAAACTTCAACTGTTCTGCAGTAGGCTCTACTGTTTTGTCTAAAACCGCTTGTAAATCAATGCCTGCTTCTTCAGCTTTAGTAAATTGCTCACCAGTTGCTGGTAAAATTGACCCTAATGTTCCTGCTAATGCATAACCAGAAGCATTTGATAAAAAGAACACTCCAAATAATAATGAAGCAAAACGCTTAGGTGCTAATTTTCCAACTAATGACAAACCAATAGGAGACAAACAAAGTTCTCCAAAAGTTTGAATTAAGTATAACAATACTAGCCATTTAACAGCCAATAAACCTGAATTTCCTAAATCTTTTACATTGTGAGCAATAATAAAGTAACTCACCGCAATTAATAACAACCCTACAGCTTGTTTAAAAGGTGAAGTTGGCTCTTTACCTGCTGCTCTTAATTTATCCCATAACATTGAAAATGGAACAGCAAACATTACCACAAATATTCCATTAAAAATTTGCACCATTGATGGTGGCATATTCCATCCGAAGAAGTTTCTATCTGTTTGGTTATCTGCGATAAAAGTTAATGAAGAACCTGCTTGTTCGAAAGCAGCCCAGAAAAAGATAACGAAGAAAGAAACGATATAAATTACTAAAATTCTATCTCTTTCTATTTTAGTTAAAGAAGTATCTGATAAAATTAATCCTGCTAATGTTAGACCACTACCGTAGATAATTGAATAAATCCAGTTTTGACCAAATAATTGATTAAAAACTGCTGTTAAAACTACAAATGCAATAGCAGCAATAACAATTGATTTTGATGAAAATTTAGCTGAATTAGCTTCTCCTTCTTCAAAATCTGAAACATCATTATTTTTGGGTAAACCACCAATAGCTTTACCATCTGGTGTAACTACATACTTATCTTTTAAAAGGTAAAAAGTTACAGTTCCGATAATCATTGCTAATGATGCTGCTAAGAATCCCCATTTAAATGCAAAAACATCGCGAGTACCGTCTGCATTAACAACGTCTCCCACCATTGGACAAATAAATTGACCTAAAAATGCTCCTACATTGATCCCCATATAGAAAATCGTAAAAGCTGTATCTAATTTACTTTTTTCTTCTTTAGGATATAAACTACCCACCATTGAAGAAATATTTGGTTTAAAGAAACCATTTCCTAAGATAATTACTCCTAAAGCAACGTACAATAATATTTTTGCTAATTCTATATTCGAACTAAATATGCTTGCACTAAAAAACAACAATAATTGACCGATAGCCATTAATAGACCACCTAGCATTATACAGTAACGATTCCCTAAAAATCTGTCGGCTACAAAACCTCCTAACATAGGTGTTAAATAACACAACCCTAAGAATCCACCATAAATTAATGAAGATTCTTCTTTACTCATCATTAATGCATTAACGATAAATAAAGTTAATAAGGTTCTCATACCATAGAAATTGAAACGCTCCCACATTTCAGTTCCGAATAATACCCAAAGTCCTTTTGGATGCTTTTGATTTGCTGTAACTTCGCTCATATTTGATTAGTTAGTTTGTTAGGTTATAGTTTTTCTTTAATGAAATTAGTCATTTTTGTATACAATTGAAGACGTGTTTTACCTCCATAAATTCCATGGTTTTTATCTGGATAAATAGCCCAATCAAATTGTTTATTTGCTTGAACTAATGCTTCAATCATTTTCATACTATTTTGTACGTGAACATTATCATCTGCAGTACCATGAACTAGAAGGAAATTACCTTTTAATTTTGCTACATGATTAATTGGCGAATTATTATCGTAACCACTTGCGTTTTCCTGTGGAGTTTGCATATAACGTTCGGTATAAATTGAATCGTAATATCTCCAGCTTGTAACTGGTGCAACTGCAATTGCAGATTTGAAAACATCGGCACCTTGGAAAATACAATTTGAAGCCATAAAACCTCCATAACTCCATCCAAAAATTCCAATTCTAGAAGCGTCAACATAATTATATGTTCCCAAAACTTTGGCTGCATCAATTTGATCTTCAACTTCAAATTTACCTAATTCTTTATATGTGCATTTTTTGAATGCAGCACCTTTAAAACCAGTTCCTCTTCCATCAACACAAACCACTAAATAGCCTTGTTGCGCTAACATCATGAACCAATAATCATTAATTCCGTTCCAAGAATTTGCAACTTGTTGTGAACCTGGACCAGAATACTGATACATAAAAACTGGATATTTTTTTGAAGTATCAAAATTTTTAGGTTTTATAATCCAAGCGTTCAAATTATGTCCTTTTTCTGTAGTTAAAGTAAAAAACTCTTTTGGTACCACATCATAAGTCGCTAATTTATCTTGAACAGCCTTGTTTTCAACAATAGTTTTAACTGTTTTGCCATCTTTAGAACTATTTAAAGTGTAAACTGGAGCAGTTGTTACATTTGAAAAGCTGTTGATATAATATTGAAAATTGGGACTAAAAGTAGCATTGTTAGTGCCTGTTTGATTTGACAATCTCTTTTTACCTTTTCCATCTATTTTAACAGCATAAACATCGCGATTTATTGAACCATTTTCAACAGATTGATAGTAAACTGTTTTATTTTTTTCGTCGAAACCATAATAAGCAGTTACTTCCCAGTTTCCTTTTGTTACCTGATTTTTTAATTTACCTGTTTTATCGTAATAATAAATATGATTAAACCCATCTTTTTCTGATGTCCAAATAAAACTATTGTCACTCAAAAAAGTTAAATTATCCGTTACATCAACATACGCTTTATCTGTTTCATTTAAAACAACTTTATATGAAGCAGAATTTCCATCAACAAAAAGTAAATCTAAATTATTTTGATGGCGATTTAAAACTTGTGCACTTAAAATATTCGCTTCATTTGTCCATTGCAAACGCGCAATGTAAAAATCGTTATATTTCGACAAATCTACTTGTTTTGTTTGCTTTGTATTTAGATCATAAATATGAAGTGAAACATCCGAATTTTTCTCACCTGCTTTAGGATATTTGAATACTTCTTGTGTTGGATACAGCCCTTGGTTATACATATCCATTGAAAATTCTGGAACCTGAGATTCATCGAATCTAATGAATGCAAGTTTGTTTCCTGTTTTATTCCAATCGAAAGCTCTTACAAAAGCGAATTCTTCTTCATAAACCCAATCTGTAATACCGTTAATTACTGCATTTTTCTTACCATCTGTTGTAATTTGTTGGTGTTTTTTTGATGCAATATCATATACATATAAATTATTTTGATAAGCATAAGCTATTTTACTACCATCGGGCGAAAAAGTGGGTTCTTGGATTTGATAATCAGCAATTTTTATGATTTTTTTAGAAGCCATATCGTATAAAAAATAATCGGCTGTAAAAGAATGACGGAAAATTTGAGCTGAATTATTTGCAATTAAAATTTGATTTTCTTTTGCATTAAAGTTGTAAGACTCTATTCCCTTTAATTCTTGATAATCTTTAGAATCGATTATTGTAGAAACTTTGTTTAAAGTAGCGTAATCAAATAAATCGATTTGCATGGAGCGAGTTGCTCTGTCAAAATTTAACACTGTGTATTGGTTTGTGTTTTTCATTGCATTTAACTCATCCATACCTTGAGTACGAAATGCTCCTGACCAAATTTCTTCAAGAGTTAACTGTTTTTGGCTGTACACAGAAGCCGATGCTAAAAATAAAAAAAGAAACGATAATTTTAAAAATCTCATAATATTTTGGGTAAAAAACCTCCAATTTTAGTAAAAAAATATGAAACTGCCACATTTTTTATGTTAAAACCTAATGCAGACAAAACGCTCTTATTAATTTAGCTTTATCAAAAATCACTAATTAAAAGAATAATTTGATTTATTTTTAAAATTTTTCATAAAGTTTTATTAATTTCATAGCTTTAAAATCTTACTCCAAGATTTAATGATAAGAAAAATTTTACTCTATTTTCTATTTTTTTCTTTTTTACCGAGCTTAAAAGCTCAGGCGTATGATTATAGATGTTTTTTCTCAAGAAAATGGATTACCTTCGTCTTCTATAAATTCAATCATACAAGATTCTAGAAATTTAAGGTTATACTAAAATTTTTGTGATGTAAATTTACAAAGAAAAGATATTCAAGATGGATTCTATTGATTTTTACGAGAAATGTTAGGTATTACCTCTGATTTTGCTATTACTTCTATTGAGAAAGATGAAGAAAACAAATTTATTAAAATACATTTACGC
>JACXVH010000306.1 GCA_014763515.1 Flavobacteriaceae bacterium | reverse complement strand
TAATCAGTTCTTAACTATTTTTGAAAAAAGGGTTCAACTTTAATTAAAAAGTCAAACCCCATTATTTTTAACTTACACACTTTTTAGGATAGTGTCTTATTTAATTTTATATTCTTCTTCTTTTGTTTGTATAGGATTTAATCTGTTAGGACCAATTGGGAATCTTACCCCTACATGTTTAGAATCTACAGTTCCATCTGGATTAACAGTATCTTTTCTATTAGCTACAACATTCCATGAAAAAGAGACATTTGAAGTTCCATTTTGCAATTCTTTAACCATAAAACCTTTTTTCGTTTTTTCAGTTACATAAACTCCTTTACAATCTCCTTCAAGTTGGATAAAAACTTTCATTGGGTGCTCTTCAGATACATATATATTTTGGGACAAAATAGGATCTAATTCAATATAAGCACTTCCATTTTCAAGTTTACCAGTACCAAAATCTTCAAATAGAATCTCTGGTGTTTCCGTAGCGTGTAAAATTCTATTATTTCCTTCATTATCTTTTACCATAGTAGAAACATTCCCTCCTCCTAAAACCTTGTAAGAAGTATTATTATTTCTAGCACCCACAAAAACATAATCTGAATTTGAAGTATTGGCATCAAAATAACCACCATACGTAACATCTCTTCTAGCTGCAGCACCTGTAAAATAATTAAAATCCTTACCTGCAATTCTAGCAAAAGGACCATTATTAGTCGATAAGTTATCGTCTTGATCATATTCAAAATATGCCGAATAATAATCATTATTACCAGTTTTACCTACTCCTCGTACATGTAAACCTGTAGTACCTTGACCAGATACTCCAACAGATTCACCCGGAAGTTCTGTAAAAGTAGTTCTACCTGCAACACCTAAAACTCCCATAACCGTATTTGTAGCGTTTGAGGCTAAGTTGGCACTAATACCAATTACTCCTCTACCGCCATCGGGATCTAAATTTCCTCCATCAATTACAAATTGTGTATTGTCTGCATTTAAAGCTCTTATTGTTCTTGGTGAGTTTTGGCTATTAGCAAAAATTCCTATTTGCGTTCTTGAAGGAATAACAGTTGTTAAAGTATTAGCAATAGGATTTGTAGTATTTCCTATAATAACTTCACCAGTACTTTTAGTAGTTACTCGCAATTGATTATTGGTCTTGATTTGCAAATCTCTAGCATCAGTTGTTCCTAAAAAATTAGTCCCAGGTGTAGTTCCTGAATTACCAAATAATGACCAATAATCTAAATTTGGTGTTCCTGTATTGGAACGTAATGATATCCATTCTGTTCCAGACCAATAATAAAAACCAGGCGATACTGCTGTTGCTCCAGCTCCGTTGGTTGAAGTGTTGTAAACTAATACTCCAGTAGCTATTGGAGCAGGACCTACTGGTGCTTGAACTAATGTTGAAGTTAAGGCAACTCTCGGAATTAATAATCCTCTATTTGAACTTTCAATTTGAAGTTCGACTCCATTTTGAATATTTGTTGTTCCAATACCAACTTGGGCATAAAAACTCATAAAATAAAATGTAGTTAATAAAACAAATAATTTCTTTTTCATAAAGTGTGCTTTTAGTTATTTTTATACCATATACGTAAATAAATAAAAGTTGGTTTTAAAAAAATGAAGAAAAAATTAGTTGTCTTAAGCGGCGCAGGAATAAGTGCCGAAAGTGGTATTAAAACTTTTCGAGATGCTGATGGTTTATGGGAAGGTCATGATGTTATGGAAGTGGCTTCGCCTCAAGGTTGGTATAAAAATGCAGCGCATTATATTTTAAGTGAATTAGAAAAGCATTTTGATGTTCACATTATTACACAAAATGTAGATGATTTACATGAAAGAGCCGGAAGTTCTAAAATTTTACATTTGCATGGCGAATTATTAAAAGCGAGAAGCATTACTCAAAAAGACTATATTATTGATTGGAAAAAGGATTTGGTTTTAGGCGATGTTGATACTAATGGAATACAATTACGCCCACATATTGTTTGGTTTGGCGAAGATGTTCCTGCCATTGAAGAAGCAATTGAAATAATTGAAGAAGCCCATATTTTAGTAGTTATTGGAACTTCATTACAAGTATATCCAGCAGCTGGATTAATGCATTATGCCAAAAACCACATTCCAGTATATTACATCGACCCAAAACCTGCAACTATTTATGATTTACCTAATCCACTTGAAGTATTAGCTCTATCAGCTTCAGAAGGAATGGAGAAATTGAAGAGGTTATTGGTAAATGGCTAAAGGTAAAAAGGTTAAATTAATTCCTTTCAACTTTTACCTTTTACCCATTACCTTTAACCAAAAAAAACTAATCACTAATTACTAATTACTAATCACTAATTACTAAATTTGCACTTTCTTAAAAACAACACAACAACAATGCAACAACTTACAGAACTTAATGCTATTTCACCAGTTGATGGTCGTTATCGTAGTAAAACTCAAAATTTAGCACCTTATTTTTCAGAAGAAGCTTTAATTAAGTATCGTGTTTTAGTAGAAGTAGAATACTTTATTGCCCTTTGCGAAGCTGGAATTCCTCAATTATC
>JACXVH010000015.1 GCA_014763515.1 Flavobacteriaceae bacterium | reverse complement strand
TTGACTGATAGTGGAGAACCTTTGCATATTGTTAGTTTTTCTTCAGATATGAACTTTGATTATAATTCGAATAAAGCAGTCATTTTGGTCAACAACGGAATTCATCCTGGCGAACCTGACGGAATTGATGCTACAATGATGCTGATGCGAGATTTAGCAACCAATACAATTAAAGTTCCCAAAAATACAATTGTAGTTGCAATTCCTGTTTACAATATTGGTGGAATGTTGAATAGAAATTCGCATTCTCGTGCAAATCAAAACGGACCAGAAGAATATGGTTTCAGAGGAAATGCTCGCAATTATGATTTAAATCGAGATTTCATTAAATCGGATTCTAAAAACTCGAGAAGTTTTCAAGAAATTTTCCAATTGGTAAATCCGGATATGTTCATCGATAATCACGTTTCAAATGGAGCTGATTATCAATATACATTTACTTGTATTGCTACGCAACATCAACGTTTGGGTGGAAAATTGGGTGAATTTTACAAAAATGAAATGCATCCAACCATTATGCAAAAACTAAAGCAAAAAAATATCGAAAGTGTTCCGTACGTAAACATTCATGGCGATATGCCAGACAACGGATTTGCACAATTTATGGATACTCCTCGTTATGCAACAGGCTATACAACGCTATTTAATACATTAGGATCTGTTCCCGAAACACATATGCTAAAACCTTTTAAAGATCGTGTAAAAGTTACTTACGAATATATGTTGGAAACTATTAATTATGTGGATCAAAACGTTTCAAAAATTAAAAATTTAAAAAATAAAAATTTAGAGAATTATAAAGCAGGAATGCAATATCCTTTAAAATGGGAAATAGATTCTGCAAAAGTTTCTTACATCGATTTTATGGGCTATAAAGGTGGTTATAAACCAAGTGATGTTTCAGGAAAACAACGTTTATATTACGATAAGAAACAACCTTTTACTAAGAAAATTCCATTTTACAATGATTATAAAGCAACGAAAGAAATTACAATTCCGAGTTTTTATGTTATACCGCAATCGCAATGGCCAATTATTGAACTCTTAAAATTGAATAAAATTAAAACGCAACCTTTAGCTCAAGATACTGAAATTGAAGTAGAAAGTTATAAAATTGCTTCATATGAAACTACAAAGTATCCATACGAAGGTCATTATGGACATTACAACACTACTGTCTCAAAATCTACAAATAAAATGAAATTTAGAAAGGGTGATTTTATGGTTTCTACTAATCAAAAAGGAATCAAATTTTTACTAGAAACACTAGAACCTGAAGCTGTTGATAGTTATTTTAATTGGAACTTTTTTGATCCAATTTTACAGCAAAAAGAATATTTTTCGGCTTATGTTTTTGAAGATTTGGCGAAAGAATTATTAGATAAAAACCCTGATTTAAAGACTGAATTTGAAACTAAAAAACAAAACGACACAAAATTTTCTGAAAATGCTGAAGCACAACTCGATTGGATTTATAGTCATTCAGAATATTATGAAAAAGCACATTTGCAGTATCCTATTTACAGAGTTTTATAAAAAAGAAAAGCCATTGCAAATTGCAATGGCCTTTCAAAAAAAAACCTAAAAAATTAATTCCAGCCACCGCCTAAAGCGCGATACAAATTAATAGTAGCAATCATTTGATCTCTACGAGTATCAATTAATGCTGTTTTTGCTTCTAATACATCACGTTGCGTTAACAAAACTTCCATATAATCAGCACGAGCCGATTGGAATAATTGATTTGCAATTTCTACAGATGCATCTAAAGAACTAACTTGATCATTCTTTAATTGGTAGTTGTTCTGTAAATTATCTATTTTAGACAATTGATTAACTACCTCAATATAAGCGTTTAATAATGTTTGTTCATATTCGTATGCTGCTTGAACTTGTTTAGCATTTGCATTTTTATAGGTTGCTTTAATAGCATTTCTATTTACCAATGGCATTAATGCTTCACCAGCAACAGAGTACAATAATGATGCTGGAGATTCTAATAAAAACTCAGGATTGAAAGCTTCAAAACCCACACCTGCTTTTAATCCTAATGATGGATAGAAATTTGCTTTTGCTACTTTGATGTTCAATTTTGCAGCTTGCATTTCTAATTCTGCTTTTCTTACATCTGGTCTATTTTCTAATAATTGAGATGGTAAACCTAAACTCACAAACTTAGGTTGTGTGGTCATAAAATTATCAGATGTTCTTATTACAGCTTGTGGAGTTCTACCTACTAAAAAGTTAATTCTGTTTTCAGTTTCTACAATTTCTTGCTTTAAACTATACATTTCACTTTTGTTCTTTTGAACTTCAGCTTCAAATCGTTTTACTGCTAATGAAGTGGTCCTTGCAGATTCCTTTAGCAGTTTTACAATTTCTAATGCATTGGTTTGAATAGCTATATTTTGTTCTAAATTTTTTAATTGGTTATCTAGAGCTACTAATTCATAATAAGAAGAAGCAATCTCGGCTACTAAGTTAGTCACTAAGAAATTTTTTCCTTCTTGAGATGCCATATATTCCATTACTGCAACTTTTTTTGCATTGCGTAATTTTTTCCAAATATCTATTTCCCAATTACTATAAAGTCCAAATTGATAATTTGTAAGAGGTTCAGGAAATGCTTTTCCATCTCTAATTGGAAGATTTTTCTCAACTGCACCGTTACGAGTAAACTCACCTACTTTATCAACATCTGCACCAACTCCAAGGTTAATACTAGGTAAGTATTCTCCTTTTCTAGCTTGAACTTCGTTTGCAGCCATATTTACTTTCTGCATTAAAATATTAAGCTCTTTATTGTTTACTAAAGCCGAGTCTATTAACTGATTTAGATTTGCATCATCAAAAAAATCTTTCCATTTAAGTTGCGCAACACTAGTGGAATCCACCGAGTTATTTGCATAACTCGATGGTAAATTCACACTATTTTCTTTTGTAGTTACTTTAGGTATTCCACAAGAATACACTAGAACTACAAAAGCACTCGCTAGTATTCCTTTAATTATATTATTTGTGGTTCTCATCTGTCTTTTCTTCTTTATTCTTAACTTCATTATACTTGTAATCTTCAGTTAAAGGAGTAAAATCTTCATGTTTAATTAATTTTCTACCTTCAGCTAGTTTACCAAAAATGTAATATAGTCCAGGTATTAATAGAACTCCGAAAATAGTACCAAATAACATTCCTCCTAATGCAGAAGTACCAATTGTTCTGTTACCAATTGCTCCGGCTCCTGTAGCTTTTACCAGCGGAATTAATCCAGCGATAAATGCGAACGAAGTCATTAAAATTGGACGGAAACGTACTTTTGCACCTTCAATCGCCGCTTCTAAAATTGACATTCCTTGTTGGTTCTTCTGGACGGCAAACTCTACAATCAACACGGCATTTTTACCGAGTAATCCCACGAGCATTACGAGTCCAACCTGAGCATAAATATCATTAGCTAAACCAAATAATTTTAACAATAAGAACGTTCCAAAAATACCAGCTGGCAACGATAATACTACAGCAAACGGTAAAATGAAACTTTCATATTGAGCAGCTAATACGAAGTATACGAAAATTAATACAATAATAAAGATTACAATTGCTTCATTACCTCTTCTTGCTTCATCGAAAGTTAAACCTTCCCAATCAATATCATAACCTGTAGGTAAATGAGTATCGGCAACTTCTTTAATTGCAGTAATGGCATCAGCAGTTGTGTAACCTTTTGCTGGCACTGCTCTAATTGCTGCAGAGTTATACAAATTATAACGCGTAATTTCATTTGGTCCTTGACGTTTTTTAAGTTTCATGAATGCTGAGTAAGGAACCATTTCTCCTTTATCATTTTTTATATAATAGCTTAATAAATCGCTTGCATATCTTCTATATTGTGGATCGGCTTGAACATACACTTTAAAGAAGTTATTAAATCTAATAAACCCTTGTTCGTACGTACTACCAATTAAGATGTTTAAGTTCTCCATTGCTTTACCAATCGATACACCTTTTTGCATAGCAGCTTGGTTATCAATTTCAATTTCATATTGAGGATAATTTGCCGCATAGAATGTAAATAAACCTGTTAATTCTTTACGTTTACCTAGCTCATTCATGAAATCTTTATTGATTTTATCAAATGCATGATAATCTCCACCGTTTGTTTTATCTAACATACGTAATGAAATACCTCCGGCTGCTCCATAACCTGGTACTGCAGGTGGCTCGAAATACTCAATTACAGCACCAAAGTCTTTAGATTTTTCTTCTAATTCTTCAATAATTTCAGTAACTGAATGATGGCGGTGTTCCCAACTTTTTAAGTTAATTAAACATGTACCGGCATTTGAACCACGACCTTCTGTTAATACCTCATAACCTGCTAATGAAGAAACTGATTGAATTCCATCAATTTTTTCAGCTAAACCTTGTAATTTACGAGCTACAGCATTTGTAGCTTCTAATGTTGTTCCTGGAGGTGTTTGAATGATGGCATAAATCATCCCTTGATCCTCACTTGGAATAAATCCGGCTGGTAATGTTTTATCTATAAAGAATGTTCCGAAAGCAAATCCTCCTAAAACTAATGCTGTAACCAATCTTCTACTTACAATTTTGGTTAAAATATTAGTGTATCTACCTGTTAACTTCTCGAACCATCTATTAAATGCATCAATAAAAATATTGATAGGTGTTTTCTTTCTTGGTTTACCATGATTGTTTTTCAAAATCATGGCACATAACACTGGTGTTAATGTTAACGCTACAATCCCAGATAATACAATTGACGAAGCCATGGTAATGGAGAACTGTCGATAGAAAACCCCAACAGGTCCAGACATAAAGGCTACTGGTATAAATACCGATGTCATTAATAACGTAATTGCCACTACTGCTCCACCAATTTCACCTAATACTCTTTGTACCGCTTTATATGGTCCAATATGTTCTTCTTCCATCTTGAGGTGAACGGCTTCTACCACAACAATGGCGTCATCCACAACAACTCCAATCGCTAATACTAGGGCAAAAAGGGTGATTAAGTTAATGGTAAGTCCAAACATCTTCATAAAGATGAAGGCTCCAATTAACGAAATAGGTACAGCAATAATTGGAATTAATGTGGAACGCCAATCTCCTAAGAAAATGAATACTACTAATGCTACTAGTACGAAAGCTTCACCTAATGTATGAACAACTTTATCAATAGATGCATCTAAGAAAGTAGAAACGTCGTAACTTACCTCATATTCCATTCCTGGAGGGAAAGACGTTTTAAGTTCTTCCATTTTATGTTTTACTCTATCAATTACATCACTAGCATTACTTCCGTAAACTTGTTTTAACTGTATAGCGGCAGAAGGATGTCCATCTTTATTTGAATAGATATCAAAGAATTCACTACCAAAAGCTACTTTACCAATATCTTTTAATTTAATAATTTCCCCATCAGAGTTAGATCGGATAATGATGTCTTCATATTGTTCAGGTTTGTTGTAGCGCCCTTGATATACTAAAACATATTCTAAAGATTGTGCTTTAATACCGGTCGCTTGTCCTAAACGTCCTGGCCTACCAATAATACTTTGCTCTGCCATGGCTTCCATCACTTCATCGATAGAAACTTTATAGGCTCTCATTCTATCTGGGTTCAACCAAACACGCATAGCATAGTTACGGTTACCTAAGATTTGAGCTTGAGAAATACCATTAATACGCTGAATTTCAGGAATAATATTTACGTTTGCGTAGTTATAAAGGAATTTTTCATCGGCATGTTTGTCATTACTGTATAAGTTAATATACATCAACATACTTGGCTGTACAACATTTACAATAACCCCCTCTAACTGAACTAAGTGTGGTAAATTATTAATTACCTTATCTACACGGTTTTTAACGTTTACAACGGCTTGATTGGGATCGGTTCCTAATTCGAAAATAATTTGAATAGTTGCCTCACCAGCACTGGTTGCATCGGAAACCATATATTTCATTCCAGGAACACCATTAATAGAACGTTCTAGTGGAATTAAAGCTGATTTTACTAATACATCTGCACTTGCTCCAGGATAAGCTAATGTTACAATTACCCTTGGCGGTGCGATTTCTGGGAACTGAGAAATAGGCAATGTTTTGATTGATAACATTCCTAAGAATACAATAATGAGCGACACAACGATCGCCATTACTGGTCTTTTGATAAAATTCTTAAACATAATTATTTCTTTTTATGTTAATTATTCAGCATAAAGCTCTAGAGAAGACAATACTTTTTCAGGTTTTTGAAAATCAACTTCGATTTTTTCTCCATTTTTAACCTTACGTATTCCTTCTAAAAGAATTCTATCATTAGGGGTTAATCCTTTAGTAACAATAAAAAGATAAGGAAGTTCCTCTTTAGCAATTGTAATCTCCTTTTGGTGTACTACATTATTTTTATCTACAACAAAGACAAATTTTTTGTCTAATACTTCAAAAGTTGCTTTTTGAGGAATTAAAATTGCGTTTTTATATGGATTTTTAACTACAATATTTCCTGTCTCTCCGTGTCTTAATAATCTATCAGGATTATCAAACGTTGCTCTAAATGCAATGTTACCTGTTTCGTTATCAAATTCTCCTTCAATTGTTTCTACAATCCCCTCGTGGTCAAACAATTGACCATTAGCCATTTCTAAATCTACTTTTAAAGGTTCATTTTTGGCTTTACTAGTCATATAAGTTAAATATTCTGCCTCTGGAACATTAAAGTAAACCCACATTTTGCTATTATCTGAAAGTGTAGTCAATAATTCACCTTCTTCTAATAAACTCCCTTCTCTTACATGTAAATGGTCCATAATTCCAGCGAATGGAGCATTAATATTTGTAAAACCTAAATGTGTTTGAGATAATCTAACTTCTGAATTTGCTTTTTCTAACTTTGCTTTAGCTAAAGCTAATTCGTTTTGAGAAACAACATTTTTATCAGCTAATAATTTTGTGTTTTTATATTCAATTGCAGCAGTTTGTGCCTCAGCTTGAGCAATTTGTAATTCAGATTCATACACATTGGGCATAATTTTAAACATTGGTTGCCCAACTTTTACCGCTTGTCCTTCATCTACAAATATTTTTTGCAAATAACCTCTTTCTAAAGCTCTTAATTCGATGTGACGAATTGAATGAATTTGAGATACATATTTTCTTGAAATTAATGTATCTTTTTGTATTGGACTTGTTACTAAGAATTTAGCAGTTTCTTTTTTTTCTTCTTTTTTTGATTGGCAGCTTGTTAAAATAATAACAGAACACAAGCTAAGAAGCATAAAAAATCTTTTAGCCATAATATTTTTTAATTAATTTTTTAAGTTTGATTTATTTTGTGTACACAAACAAATGCGTACAAATGTGCTTGTATCATTTTAAAAATTTAAAAATGACTACAAACAAAAAACAATGACAAATTTAATGTCGTCTAAAATAAATCAAAGCCTAAACACTCTAAAAGCGATATAGAGTGCATCTAAAGAAGAATAGTAGTTAATATGACTTCTACTAGGTAGAACATCATCATTTAAAGTCTTTAAATTGTTTAAAAACGAGTAACTAGCTAAGAAATGAGAATAGAAATTAAAAGATTCTACTTGAAATATTTCGTTTTCACTTTGTTCTGAATCTTCTCCCTCATTTTCACCATCTTGATCGTTAGATTCTGATTGAAATTTAACAATTAGATTATGATTTGAATTAAAAAAACGTTTTTGAGGACCGTTTTGCGTAGAATTATTGATACTAATTAAATCTCTAATAATATAGTTAGCACCTGCTGTGTAAAATAAAAAGTTTATACACAACAAAGTAATGCATAACGATAATAGATATTTAAAGTTCTCTTTTCTCATTTTCACGACAAAATTAGATAAAGAATAGTTATACGCAAATAAATTTTTGCTTAAAGTATTGTTAAAGAATAAAAAATTACTCACAATTTTCTAATTCAAACAATAATTTGATGTTTTCATAAGAATTTTCTAGTGTCGATTCTATTTCAGATGGTTTAATCCATGCAACTTTTTCTATTCCTTCTTCAATTTGACCTTCTGGCGTGCCTTCAAAGTTAGTTTTCATCTCAAACCAATAGGTTTGTTTTAACTTATAACGACCATTCCGTTTGAAAACATGGTATGTTTTGGTAAGTTTCTTTACAATTTTCAATCCGCTTACTCCAGTTTCTTCTTCAACTTCACGCATGGCAGTCTCCTCCATAGTTTCTTTCTTCTCGGTACCGCCTTTAGGTAAATCCCATTTTCCATTTCTGAAAATAAATAAAACTTCACCTTTTTTGTTATAAACCAATCCGCCGCCTGCTTTCACAACCGGAATTTTAGCTTTTAAGGTTTTCATAATCAGCTTTTCATCGGGATGATATAAAAAAGCTTTTTGAATTTTATTTTGGAAAATCTTAACTATAAGTTTCTTTATATCAACACTTTCTAAAAGAAAAAGTTGAAAATCAGTTTCCTTTTGAACCTCATCGGTCAAAAAAAGTGGTTTATCGTTGACAAAAACTTTATACATTTGTATTATGATTTTTGATAACAACACAGCAGAAAAAACAGCCGAATTGCTTTTACAAATAAACGCAATTAAATTAAATTCTAAAAATCCTTTTACATGGGCTTCGGGCTGGAAGTCTCCAATTTATTGCGACAACCGCATAATCCTTTCATTTCCAGCGGTTAGAAATTTTGTTCGCGAAGCATTTGCAAAGCACATTGAGGAAAAATTTGGCAAACCAGATGTTATTGCTGGTGTAGCCACAGGCGCAATTGGTATTGGTATACTAGTAGCAGAGTACATGGGGTTACCATTTGTATATGTGCGTCCTGAACCTAAAAAGCATGGTCGTCAAAATCAAGTGGAAGGTTTTTTACAAAAAGGCCAAAATGTAGTGGTTGTAGAAGATTTAATTAGTACTGGTGGAAGTAGTTTACTTGCTGTTGAAGCTTTGAGAAATGAAGGCGCTAACGTAAAAGGAATGGCAGCTATTTTTACATACGGATTTGATGTTTCAGAAATGCGTTTCAAAGATGCTCATTTAGAAGTATTTACTTTAAGTAATTACACTACCTTATTAAAACAAGCTGTTGTAAAAAAATATATATCGGAAAGTGAATTGTTAACACTAGAAGATTGGAGAAAAAGTCCATCAGAATGGAATGTTGAAGTAAATTAATAATAGAAAATAAATGAATTTAGAAAGTCCAAAAGTAATTGTAGAGAAATCGGCTGAATATATTTTCAATGCCTTAACAGATATCAAAAATTTTGAAAAACTAATGCCAGAAAATATTGCTAAATTTGAAGTAATTGATGAAAATTGTTTTGAATTTGGATTAAAAGGAATGCCAGAAATTAAATTGGTAAAAAAAGAAGCTATTCCAAATGATAAAATTGTTTTAGGAGCTGCTTCAAGTAAATTACCTTTTACATTAACTGGAATTTTAACAGAACTTGACGTTGAAAAAACCGAAATTCAATTACAGTTTGAAGGAGATTTTAACCCAATGATGGCCATGATGGTAAAAGGTCCAATTAGTAAATTTATAGAAACATTAGCGCAAAATATGAACAAACTTTAGTTTGTAGTAATTTGCTGCTATTAACCAGAAAAACTCTTGCCAAAAGCGAGAGTTTTTTTGTTATATTTGATAAAACCCTAAAATGCTTCAAAAAGTTAGTTTTCTTTTTCTTGTTCTTGTAGTTATTGCAGAAATCGTTGGAACCATTGGCGGATCTGGTTCTTCGGTTTTCTTTGTTCCATTGGCTAACTTTTTCTTCGATTTTCAAACCGTTTTAGGTTTAACAGTATTATTTCATGTCTTTAGTAACATTAGTAAAATTGCACTTTTCAAAAAAGGTTTAGATAAAAAGTTATTACTATCTATTGGGATTCCTTCAGTAGTTTTTGTAATAATTGGTGGTGTTTTAACGCAGTTTTTAGATAACAAAATACTTTAAATTGTTTTAGCCGTTTTCTTAATTGCATTTAGCTTATTATTCTTAATCAAGAAAGAATTAGTTGTAAAACCAACTTCTAAAAGTACTTTTATTGGTAGTTCGCTTTCTGGTTTTACAGCAGGTTTATTAGGAACTGGTGGTGCAATTAGAGGAATTACTATGGCAGCTTTCAATTTGGAAAAAAATATTTTCATTGCCACTTCTGCTGCGATTGATTTTGCCATAGATTTTACGCGAACAATTGTTTATTTCTTTAATGGATATATAAAAACTGATATTTTAATTTATATTCCTTTCTTGATTGTGATTAGTTGGGTAGGAACATATATTGGAAAATATATTTTACAATTTATTCCTCAAGAAAAGTTTAAGCAAATTGCTTTAGGACTGATTTTGTTTATAGGTATTGTAATGTTTGTTAAGATTATTCCATAAAAAAAGCTCAGATTTGTCTGAGCTTTTTGCATTTATTTTAGTATGAAAACAATAATCATATGGGAAATTTTATAATTTTATAGATCATTACTCTCAATTAAAGCCTTTATCGCTTTTTTAGAATAATTATCAATATCTTCTTCAAAAACTAAACTAGAATTATCTATTCTACTTAATAAATTAATTGCATGATCATATTCCTTAAATAAGGATTTATTTTCTGGTTTTGCAATCAATAAATCATATCTTAGGTTTAAATCTCTAGCCTCATCTTGTAAATCAATAAATTGACCCAAATTTCTATAAGCTTTATCTGCAATATTTCTTGAATCTTTTAAATCAAAACTCAATGGTTTTACTAAATTTAAAGTTCCATTTTGCCAAGCATAATCAAATTTAAATTCAGTCCCAGTTTCATTCTTTAAAATATAATCTTTATAAAACTTTTTAGATGTTCTATTAATTCTTTCAAAATCTAAACCATCCAAATTATCATAAAATCTCTTTAAAAGAAAAGTTTCTTTAGATTTTAACTTTTGTGAGCCTTCAATTTCAATAATATTAGTACTTACCAAATCATCGATTATAATTTTATTTGAAAGCAAATTTTCATTTTCAACTAATCTAGATTTTGTAAAATAAAGTGAATTAGAATCAACTTTTAAAATTTCCTTATCAATAAATAAATCAAAATCTTTCGCAGATTCATCTGCAAAAAACAAATTTCTAATTTCATTAGATGAATTATACTTAAGTGTAAATTCATTAATAACCTTAAATAGATGATTTATAACTCTTTCAGGAGGATTTGAGTAAATAAGTTTTAATCTATTTAGGTTTTGAGCATGTTTAAATATTAATCTATTTTCATTAAAAAAATAAATTAATACACCTACATTAATACTTTCATCTAGATAAACTGAATGTCTGTATTTGAGTACGCTATAAGAATAAAAGTTATCCATTTTTAGAAATTCTTTTACTTAAATTTTTGTGTATAAAAGCGTGGTTGTTAACCGCCCATCTTACATAACCTAATATTAAATCCCTATTTCCATATTTAATGTTATAGGTATCCATCTCGTCAAAAAGTTTTTCAAATTTCTTTACACTGCAATTTCTAAGATATTCTATGAATTCATCAAATATATTATCTTTTTTCCTTTTATCTGCTAAATATTTCCTAAAAATATGTAAATCAGAATTAAAACTATAAACACTTTGAAAATAATTAATTTCAAAATTCCCAAAACCATTAATGAATGGAAAAGTTAATTCGTGATCAATTAAAATCAAATCTTCATTATTAATTAATAGATTAGGTTTTTTTCTGGGGCCTCCTCTATCTGCGTTCATAGTTACAAAATCAAATGCAAAAACTTTTTCAATGTCATATTGATTAACAAAACTTAAATGAGTTAATGGATTAAATAAAATATTTGGTTCCATAAATAAAGAACAAAATTTATAACCTTCATCTAATTCGTCAACATTAATAGGAATATTATTCTTTAAACAAAATATTCTAAGTTTTTCATGGTCAATTCTAATAATTGCATATTCAGGGCATATTAAGTCAAAATCTCGTGCAAATTCATTTGCAAAAATTTCCTTTGCTACAGAAAAATTAGTTTTAATATGTTCTTTTGTAAAAAGTTTTAATGCATATAGTTTGATTTTATCTTCTACATCTATTGCCTTTATTAAAATTGGCATGGTCGCTCCACCTTCTAATACTCTAACAAATTCAACTAACTTAAGTATTTTCATTTTTACTTTATAAAAATTAAAGTTTGGTGGTATGAGATATTACTTTTAATTGTTAATAACAATACAATATTAATCAAAATTGAACAAACTTACACTAAATAAAGCTTATTTAATAAATCGTATGTAAAATCGTAAACATTTCCGTATACATTTAAGAAAATTTAAAACACAAAAAAAGCCTAGATTTCTCTAGGCTTTTAGGGTGAAAGACGGGTCTCGAACCCGCGACCTTCGGAACCACAATCCGACGCTCTAACCAACTGAGCTACAATCACCGTTTACTAAACAAAACAGCATTATTCCGTTTTGCGAGTGCAAATATAGATGTTTCCTACAATCTTACAAAGATTTTTTTTACTTTTTTATTTCAAATCTGCTAAACTATTGACAGCCAAATATCTTTCAGTTGTAAAACCTTCAGCAAAATCGACTCCAACGAGTCTTCCTAAATCTTGAGCACGATATGTAATACTATCTAAAAAGTTTTTTGAAGTAATTGGAGAAATCGGTTCTTTAGAATCGGGATTATAAAACTGAGAATCATAAGCCATAACGGCATCTAATTTCTTTTGCATAAAACCAGAAATATCAACCACAAAATCGGGCTCAATATTTTGCCATTGAATGTAATGATATACCACTTTTGGTCGCCAAGCTTGTTGGTTTTCTCCATTTAATTCTGTCTCAATTTTACGTAACCCAGATAAAAAACAAGCATCACTCACTAATTTACTTCCCTTTCCATGATCTATGTGGCGGTCTTGTATTGCGTTACATAAAACAATTTCTGGTTGGTATTTGCGAAGCATTTTAATAATTTCTAGTTGATGCTTTTCATCGTTTGCAAAAAATCCATCTCTAAATTGTAAATTTTCTCTAACAGAAACACCTAATATTTTTGCAGCAGCGGCTGCTTCCTTGTCTCTAATTTCTGCAGAACCTCTTGTTCCTAATTCGCCACGTGTTAAATCTATAATTCCAACTTTTTTACCTAACGAAATTTCCTTAGCTAATGTTCCACTACAACCTAATTCAACATCATCAGGATGTGCTCCAAAAGCTAAAATATCTAACTTATTTATCATAATATTTTTTTTATCGTTTCCGATTTATTTACAGTTTCTATAAATTCTAATTTTGGATTACTATCTTGAGTTATCCCGCAACCAATAAAAATATTGGCAAAATTTCCTTCAATTTTACAACATCTTAAATTTACAAACAAATCGGTATTTGTTGTGTTTTTTTCATTTCTTTTAAAATTCCATTCTCCTAAATACCCTGCATAAAACTCTCTATTGTAGCCTTCATTTTTTAAAATAAAATTTTTAGTGTAATCTTTAGGAAAACCACAAACAGCAGGCGTTGGATGCAAAACTTGTACAACTTTATCTTTATGCTTATTTTCTTTTAAAACTGCTTTTATATCTGTTTTAATATGTAACAACTTACCTGCTTGATAAGTATAAGGTTCTGTTAAAGACAATTCGTTTACAAAAGGTTCTAAATTTTTTGCAATAAAATTGGTAACCAATTGTTGCTCAATTTTTTCTTTTTCTCCCCACTCTTCTTCTATTTTATCTATAGTTTTAGTTCCCGCAAGTGAAACTGTAGCAATTTGATTATTATTTACTTTTAAAAGCTGTTCTGGTGTTGCGCCTAACCACATTCCTATTTTTGGATGAAAAAAACAATATTTAAAAGCTGTAGGATATAATTGAATCATTCTTTTAAAAGATTTTTCTACATCAAAATCTTTAAGCTCGAATTTTTCACATCGAGACGCTACAATTTTAGAACAAGAACCGCTTTTTATTTCATTAACAAAAACACTTACTAAATTTTCAAAATTAATCTTATCGATTTCAGTAAAATCTAACTTGTAATCATTATAATTAACTTCTTCAATCTCATTTTTTACAGAAACTATTTCAGATTGTTCAATTGGAATTATATAATTTGCTTTTGTATCAAAAGGTGCAAAAATAAAACCTGAAGTTGCTTCGTTTTCTAATTTATATAAATTAGTATCTTTCTGAAAAAAACCATTTGTTTCTAATGTATTTTGCTTAGAATAAATTACAAAAGGGAGATTTTGTTTAAAATGCAAATGTAATTTGGAAAACAATTCGTTCATTTTATCTTCTTCTAGGTAACACCATATTGGTTAATTTACACAATGAAATTAAAGCACCTTGTTCGTCTACAATTCTAATCTCCCACAAATGAATACTTTTTCCTTTATGTATAACTTTTGCAGTTGCAAAAACTGTTCCTTCTCTTTTACTTTTTAAATGATTAGCACTAATTTCAATACCTCTAACTTCGGTAACTTCAGGATTTATAAACATTATAGAAGCTGCACTACCAACACTCTCAGCCAAAGCTACACTAGCACCACCATGTAAAAGTCCCATTGGTTGATGTACTCTAGGATTTACTGGCATTTTAGCAGTTAAAAAATCTTCACCAGCATCTATAAATTCAATTTCTAATGTTTCCATTAATGTATTCTCAGAAAGCTTTGCACAAAGCTTCAAAAAAGCATCTTTATCAAACATGACTATTTTTTTTGTAAAATTACTATTTTCTGCTCGAATGAAATAAACTAAAACTTACAATATTTCGTTATGTAAAAAATAGTAGTATTTTTACCTAAAAAAGATTCTAAATGAAACATTATATCATTGCCTTTTTAACCATATTTACCATATTAACTACATCTTGTCGAAATGATTTTGATTTTGA
>JACXVH010000305.1 GCA_014763515.1 Flavobacteriaceae bacterium | reverse complement strand
TAGTGAATATCATAGGTGGATGTTGCGGAACAACTCCTGAACATATCAAATTAATTGCTGAGGTAGCAAAAGAATTCAAACCAAGAGAAAGTGTTTTGGTTTAAGCAAAGAAATACAATGAAAAATAATATTATAAAAATACAATTCGAAACATTTTTACAGTCGCAACGATGTTGGGTTTGCCAATACGTGAGCAACAGTAAAACCTTTTGGGCAGCTGTTGCGAAACATTATAAAAGAATAAGTAATGAGTTATAATTCCGGTAAATATTTAAAATTATCAGGTTTAGAACCTTTGATTGTAACTCCAGAAACCAATTTTGTAAACGTTGGAGAACGAACAAACGTGACAGGTTCTAGAAAATTTCTTCGATTAATTAAAGAAGAAAAATACGATGAAGCTTTAGAAATTGCACGTGCTCAAGTAGAAGGAGGCGCGCAAATCATCGATGTCAATATGGATGAAGGGATGTTAGATGGCGTTTATGCGATGACAAAATTTCTAAATCTTATTGCTGCCGAACCTGATATAGCGAGAGTTCCTGTAATGATTGATAGCTCTAAATGGGAAATCATCGAAGCGGGTTTAAAGGTGATTCAAGGAAAAGGTGTGGTAAATTCGATTTCTTTAAAAGAAGGAGAAGCAACTTTTATTCATCATGCCAAACTAATCAAGCGATACGGAGCTGCAGTAATCGTAATGGCTTTTGACGAAAATGGTCAGGCGGATACCTATGAAAGACGTATTGATATCTGTAAAAGAAGTTACGATATTTTGGTGAACCAAGTTGGTTTTCCAGCTGAGGATATCATTTTCGACCCTAATATTTTCCCAGTCGCTACTGGTATGGAAGAGCATAAATTAAATGCCTTAGATTTCTTCCGAGCAACCAAATGGATTCGCGAAAATCTTCCGTATGCGCATGTTTCGGGCGGAGTTAGTAATGTTTCTTTTTCCTTCCGTGGAAACGATAAAGTGCGTGAAGCCATGCATTCCGCATTCTTGTATCATGCCATTCAAAACGGAATGACAATGGGAATTGTAAATCCTGAAATGTTGGAGATTTACGATGAAATTGATCCTGTTTTATTGGAACATGTGGAAGACGTTTTGCTAAACAGAAGAGAAGATGCTACAGAACGTTTATTAGATTTAGCCGAAAGTTTCAGAACAGATGTAAGATCGAATGAAAAAGTTATTGCGGAATGGCGAAATGGCTCAGTACAAGAAAGATTGACACATTCTTTAGTAAAAGGAATCGATGAATTTATCGAAATTGATGTGGAGGAAGCGCGTCAGTTAGTTGAAAAGCCAATTGAAGTTATCGAAAATCACCTTATGAACGGAATGAATGTGGTGGGTGATTTATTCGGAAGTGGAAAAATGTTCTTGCCTCAAGTAGTAAAATCCGCTCGTGTGATGAAAAAAGCAGTGGCGTATTTACTTCCTTATATTGAAGCTTCAAAAGATGGGAAATCGTCTTCGGCCGGAAAAGTATTAATGGCAACTGTAAAAGGCGATGTTCACGATATTGGTAAAAATATTGTTTCGGTAGTTTTAGCTTGTAATAATTTTGAAATCATCGATTTAGGTGTGATGGTTCCGCCTGAAAAAATCATTGAAACAGCTATTAAAGAAAACATAGATATTATCGGTTTGAGTGGTTTGATTACGCCTTCGCTTGATGAAATGGTGTATTTAGCCAAAGAAATGGATAAATTGAATATCAAAATTCCAGTAATGATTGGTGGTGCTACAACTTCACGTGCGCATACAGCAGTTAAAATTGCACCAGAATATAAAGAAACAGTTGTTCATGTGAATGATGCTTCTCGTGCGGTAACGGTTGCAACCAATTTATTACAACCCGATACTAAAGTTACTTATGCAAAATCACTTCGTGAAGAATATGATTCACTTCG
>JACXVH010000014.1 GCA_014763515.1 Flavobacteriaceae bacterium | reverse complement strand
AAAATGGTTTTGGCTGAATTCAAATATGATAATGTAAGAGATTCTGATCCATTTTTAACAAAATTCGTAGATACTACAAAAGAAAATTGGAGTATGTGGATTCTAAAAAAATATGGATTACCTTACTTATATTGGAAAAAAATGTTAAAAGGAAAAATGTAGTTCAAAACTTCAAATAGAAGTATCTTTACAAAAAAACTATGAAAGAAATATTAAAACAAGCTTACAGTTACATTTTTGAAGAAGCATTATTAGAAGAAATTGATAAAGTAGCTATATTCAAAGAATTTAAAGCAGATGACTACTTAATTGAAATAGGTGATTACATTAAAACAATGCCTTTATTACTTGAAGGTGCTATAAAAATTCTTCGTGAAGACGATAACGGAGAGGAACTTTTACTATACTTTTTAGAACGAGGTGATACTTGTGCCATGACTTTAACTTGTTGTATGGGACAATCGAAAAGTAAAATTAGAGCCATAGCAGAGACCGATGGATCTTTATTGATGATTCCTGTAGAAAAAATGGAAGAATGGCTCACTAAATATAAAACTTGGAGAAACTTTGTATTCGACAGCTACAATGTCCGTTTAAAAGAAATGTTAGAAGCTATTGACACTTTAGCATTTATGAATTTAGACGAACGTTTGTATAAATATTTAACAGATAAAGCTAAAGTTTTAGGAGATACAGAAATAAACAACACACATCAACAAATTGCTTATGAATTGCATACATCGCGTGTTGTAATATCTCGTTTACTAAAGAGTTTAGAATTACAAGGTAAAATAAAATTACATAGAAATAAAATTGAAGTTTTAGAATTTTAAATGGAAATATTAGGCTATATTGGAGCTTTATTAATAGGATTAGTATTAGGACTAACGGGTGGCGGTGGCTCAATGTTAACTGTACCTATTTTAGTATATGTGATGCTTATAAACCCCGTAGTTGCAACTGGTTATTCATTATTTATCGTGGGTACTACATCTATTTTTGGAGCTTTACAAAATTTTAGAAAAGGGTTAGTAGATGTTCAAAAAGGTTTTTTATTTGCCATTCCCTCTTTTATAGGTGTTTATTTAACAAGAAGCTTTTTGGTACCAATAATTCCAGAAGAAATACTAACAACTGAAAAATTTACACTTTCAAAGGGAACTTTTTTAATGCTTTTTTTTGCAGTTATTATGTTTCTAGCTGCAATGTCTATGCTTAAAAAGAAAAAAGTTGAAATTTCAGAAATAGCAGAAAAAGAATCTTCAACTTTTGTATTAACAATACAAACATTTTTTATTGGAATAATTATAGGACTAGTTGGTGCAGGTGGTGGATTTTTAATCATTCCTTCATTGGTTTTATTTGCAAAACTACCCATGAAAAAAGCAATTGGAACTTCTCTATTTATTATTGCAATGAATTCATTGATAGGATTTATAGGAGATGTACAAAATCTTGAAATAAATTGGTTATTTTTGTTAAGTTTTACAGCTATTTCTATTATTGGAATTTTTATTGGAACCTATTTAAATAAGTTTATCAATGAAAATTTATTAAAAAAAGTGTTTGCCTATTTTGTGTTAATTATGGCATTTCTTATTTTATATAAAGAATTAATGTAACTTTAGTTACCGATAATCAATTAATTATAAATTAAATTTGAAAAAATAAAATATCATATGAAAGTAGAACAAATATATACAGGATGTATTGCTCATGCAGCATACTATATCGAAAATAATGGTGAAGCAGCAATTTTTGATCCACTTCGCGAAGTACAACCCTATATTGATAGAGCCAAAAAAGACAACGCTAAAATCAAATATATTTTTGAAACCCATTTTCATGCCGATTTCGTGTCTGGACATTTAGATTTAGCTAAAAAAACAGGAGCTCAAATTGTTTATGGCCCAACAGCTAAGCCAGATTTTGATTGTATTGTTGCTGAAGATGGACAAGAGTTTAAAATCGGAAACTATACAATCAAAGCTATACACACACCAGGTCACACATTAGAAAGTACTACCTACTTACTAACGGATGAAAATGGGAAACAACATGGTATCATAACTGGTGACACTTTGTTTATTGGTGATGTAGGTAGACCTGACTTAGCTCAAAAATTAGTAGAAGATTTAACCCAAGATGTATTAGCTGAAAAATTATATTATTCATTACGAAATAAAATAATGCCTCTTTCTGATGATTTAATAGTTTATCCTAATCATGGTGCCGGTAGTGCTTGTGGAAAAAACATGAGTAAAGAAACTACTGATACTTTAGGAAACCAAAAGAAAACGAATTATGCTCTTCGTGCTGATATGTCACTTGAAGAATTCAAAAAAGAATTATTAGATGGTTTAACACCACCTCCAGCCTATTTCCCTCAAAATGTTTTGATGAATATTAAAGGATATGATAGTTTAGAGGATGTAATGGCAAAAGGAAATAAACCATTAACTCCAAAAGAATTTGAAACGGTTGCCAACCAAACCGAAGCATTAATTGTTGATGTTCGTCACGAAAATGATTTTGTTAAAGAACATATTCCAGGTTCTATTTTTATTGGTCTTCACGGACAATTTGCCCCTTGGGTTGGTGCCTTAATAAGAGATGTAAAACAACCAATACTTTTAGTAATTCCTGAAGGAAAAGAAGAAGAAACAATAACGCGTTTATCTCGTGTTGGATTTGATAATACACTTGGATATTTAAACGGTGGAATTCATGCTTGGAAAGAAGCAGGTTTTGAAACTGATTCGATTAATTCTGTTTCACCAGAAGAATTCGCAAATCACTACAAAGATGCAATTGTAATTGATGCTAGAAGACCAGGCGAATTTACCGCAGAAAGAGTTGAAAATGCTGTGAATATTCCTTTAGATTACATTAACGATCATATTGCCGAAATACCAAAAGAAGAGACTTTTTATGTTCATTGTGCTGGTGGTTATCGTTCTGTAATTTGGGCTTCTATTATGAAAGCAAGAGGTTATCACAACATGATAAATGTTGAAAAAGGTATGAGTGGTATTAGAGAAACTTCAATTCCTTTAACAAATTATGTTTGTCCTTCTACACTAAAATAAAAGTAAGTACATATATGAAATCAAAATCAGGCAATTGCCTGATTTTTTTATGAAAAAATTAATATCAAATCTTTAATAAATAAGAGCAATATTGAATACATTTGCGTAAATTTTAAAAAACAATGAGAAAATTAACAATTTTATTTAGTGCCTTAATTACACTTGTTTCTTGTAACAAGAATTCAGATGGTTTTACAATCTCTGGAGAAGCAAATGGTGTAGGAAACGGTACAAAAGTATTTTTACAAGTACAAGGAGAAAATGAACTTATTGCTAAAGATACTGTAACTGTAGAAAATGGTAAATTCACTTTTAATGGTAATGCCGATTTACCTGAATTAGGTTTCTTAACTATTGAAGGAAACAATGGAATTCCATTTATTTTAGAAAATGGAAAAATTGTAATTAAATTCAATAAAGATTCAATCCAAAATACAAGCGTTGGTGGTACACCAGAAAATGACCTTTTTGAAAGTTTTTCTAAGAAAAACAAAGAAGTTTATGAGCGTATCAACAATTTCAAAAATGAAAACGGTGAAAAATACATGGCAGCTCAAGCTAGCAACGATACTGCTACAATGAACGGCTTAATGAAACAATTGAATGTTATTCAAGACGAACTTAAAAACATTCCATTAGACATCATTAAAAATAATCCAAAAACATATTTGAGCATTATTTTAACTCAAAATGCTTTAATGCAACAATTTATTACTTCACTAGAAGCTCAAGAATTTTTTAATAATTTTGATAAAAAATTCGCTGAAACAAAAGCTTACAAATCATTAAATGATATTTTAAAAGCTGCTAATGCTGTAGAAGTTGGTAAAAAAGCACCTGATTTTTCTGCTCCATCACCAGAAGGCAAAACATTATCTTTAAAAGAATCGTTAGGAAAAGTAACAATTATAGATTTTTGGGCTTCTTGGTGTGGACCATGTCGTATGGAAAATCCAAATGTTGTAGCTTTATACAATGAATTACATGCTAAAGGATTAAATATCATTGGAGTTTCTTTAGATAAAGACGAAGCAAAATGGAAAGAAGCTATTGCTAAAGATGGTTTAACTTGGAATCATGTATCTAATTTAAAGTTTTGGCAAGATCCAATTGCTGAAATGTATAATGTAAAAGCAATTCCAGCTACTTTTATTCTAGATGCAAATGGCGTTATTGTTGCCAAAGATTTAAGAGGTGAAGAACTAAGAAATAAAGTTGAAGAACTACTAAATAAATAGATTTTCTCTTAAAAATAAAAAAAGCTCCGTAATGGAGCTTTTTTTATTTTTTTCATTACCAATTACTTATAAAATTTATTGAAAATTTATTGATTTTTCGTTTGCAACTAACAAAAACAATTCTATATTTGCAACCGCTTACAAGATAAGCACAGGCTGGGGAGATACTCAAGCGGCCAACGAGGGCAGACTGTAAATCTGCTGGTTACACCTTCGCAGGTTCGAATCCTGCTCTCCCCACAAGCTATAAAAACAAAAAAAGCTCAAGTTTTACTTGAGCTTTTTATTTTTATATAAAATCTATTTATTGCAATTCAAAAACTACACTAACTGAAGTTGTAATTTCAATTTCTCCTATCGCTAGAGTTTGTCTATTTGAACCAGCATCTGCTGACTCTGCTGCCATAGCATATGTTTTATACATTGGCCTAGGATAACTAGCTTGTGTATTATCTGATATCGTAATGGCTTTACCTACTTTTTGATTTAAAACAACAACAAAATCTTCCGCTTTCTTTTTAGCATCTAAAATAGCATCTTTTCTGGCTTGAGATTCTAATTCTTTAATTTTTGAAGATTTAAATTCTACATTCTGAATAGCATTAACACCAGCATCAACTAAATCCATCATTAAACCATCATACTTATTCAAATCTTTTAAATGAATAGAAATATTTTGACTCGCTTGAAATTGATTTTTCTTAGTATTATAATCATATGTTTTAAACAAAGAAACTCTTTCTGTTTGAAAATCTGTAGCAGGAATTTTATGTTTCTTAATTACTTTTAAAACTTTATCTACAATTTCATCATTTTTCTTTTTAACCTCAGTAGCATCTTTACCCGAATTTTCTACTCCAAAAGAAATTATTGCCTCGTCAGGCGTTACTTTAATTTTTCCTTCTCCAGTTACACTAATTGAAGGAACTTGCTTTACTTCTTGTGCTTGTACCATTGTTGAAATAAATGTTAGTACTAAAATTAACTTTTTCATATAATTATTTTTTTAGTTTGAACTTTTACAATTACAATGCCAAACTACAGCTTGTTTTTCTTTTGAAGGTAAAATAAAATTATAATTGGAATTAAAACCAAGACAACTATGAGCGTTTCATTATAAATGATACTAGGATCTTTTATTAATGTAATAACATAACCGCCAATTGCACCTCCAAAATGTGCTGTATGTCCAATGTTATCAGTTCTCGATTTCATGCCATAAATTGAATACAACAAATATCCTATTCCAAAAATATAACCCGGAATTGGTAACACATAAAAAAGTAAAATTTGCATATCAGGATATAATAAAATAGAACTGTATATTATTCCTGAAACAGCACCTGAAGCTCCAACTGCTCTATAATAATATTCGTCTTTATGAATGTATAAAGTAAGCAAACTTCCTGCTAATAAACTTCCAAAATAAATAACTAAAAAATAAGCGCTATCAAATTGATTGATTACAACAGGTGCAAAAAAATAAAGTGTAAGCATGTTAAAAGCCAAATGAGCTATATCTACATGTAAAAAACCAGAAGTTAACATTCTTATTTGATCTCCTGCTTTAATACTTCCTATATGAAACTCATATTTTCTAAAAAAACTTTGGTCGTCGAAACCTTTTAAACTTGCTAAGACATTTGCAACAATTAATACAATAAGAACTAAACTCATACTCTTAAATTTTAGTAAAATTACAAATACAAAACAGATTTATAAAGTATATTTGTAAAAATAAAATTACATGCAGCGAATAGTTTTTTATTTAGTTTATGCCTTATTGTGGTTAATTTCTATATTACCGTTTCCTATTTTTTACTTTATTTCCGATTGTATTTTTGTTTTAATTTATTACATAATTGGATATCGTAAAAAAACGGTTCGATCAAATATTCAATTAACTTTACCTCATCTTTCAAAAAAGGAACAGTTACAAGTTGAAAGAAAATTTTATAAATATATGTGTGATATGTTTATGGAAATGATCAAAACCCTAACAATTTCGGAAAGTGAAATTAAAAAAAGATTTTCTTTTACAAACATAGATTTGTTTCATGAATATGAAAACAAAAACAAAAGCATTATTTTGTTCTATGCACATTACGCTAGCTGGGAATGGTCGGTTACACTCGGTTTCTATACTAAATTTAAAGGATATGGCATTTATAAAAAATTAAAAAACCCATATTTTGATAAATTAGTTAGAGATATTCGTTCAAAATTTGGAGCCACATTAATCGACACAAAAGACACAAAAAAGTCTATTACTGATAACCAGAAAAATGGATTTTTAGGTGTTTATGGTTTTATTAGCGATCAAACTCCAACAAGACAAAAAGCTAAATATTGGGACACCTTTATGGGACATGAAGTACCTATTCATACTGGTGGTGAAAGTTTAGCGAGAAGCTTAGATATGAATGTGCTTTATATGAAAGTAAGCAAGGTAAAAAGAGGATATTATGAAGCCACATTTATCCCTATTACTGATAATATAAACGCAGAACCAGAATTTGAAGTTTCGAAAAAATTTATTAGGGAAGTAGAAAAACAGATATATGAAGCGCCAGAATATTATTTTTGGACACACAAACGTTGGAAACATAAAAAAGCTCAGTAATTACTGAGCTTTTTTATTAAAATTGGAACCAGCTATCTACTTTTTCTTGAATTGTATTTTGTTGACTTATGTGTGTAAATTCGTTTGTTTTATTGCTGTAATTATAGTCTTTACTCCACTCTTTAAAATTCGAAGCTAACTCTAGAATAGCATTACAAACATATTCAATTTCTTTATTAGTTGTAGTAGGATGAATAGACATACGAATCCAACCTGGTTTCTTTTCTAAATCTCCATCAGAAATTTGACAAACAATAGAATTAGAAGTTTCTTGATCTACGTGCAATAAATAATGTCCGTAAGTTCCTGCGCAACTACAACCGCCACGTGTTTGAATTCCAAAACGATCGTTTAGTAGTTTTACACCCAAATTATAATGTAAACCATCAATATAAAAGGAAATCACTCCTAACCTATCTTGATGTTGTGGAGCCAATATATTTATATTCTCAACATTACTTAATTTACTAAATATATAATCAACTAGTTCATGTTCACGATCAAGTATATTTTGAACGCCCATTTGTTCTTTTAGCTTAATTGCCAAAGCGGTTTTTATAACTTGTAAAAAACCCGGAGTCCCACCATCTTCACGCTCTTCAATATTGTCGATGTATTTATGTTGACCCCATGGATTTGTCCATTTTACAGTTCCACCACCAGGACAATCGGGCACATTATTTTTATATAAATTTTTATTAAAAACCATTACACCGCAAGTTCCAGGTCCACCTAAGAATTTATGAGGCGAAAAGAAAACAGCATCTAAATAAGCTTCTTCATCATCTGGATGCATATTAATCTCTACATAAGGACCAGAGCAAGCAAAATCTACAAAACACACACCTTTATTTTGATGCATAATTTTAGCTACTTCATAATAAGGCGTTTTAATTCCTGTTACATTGGAACAAGAAGTTATTGAAGCAATCTTAAAAGGTCTGTCTTTATACTTTTCAACAAGAACTTTTAAATTTTCTAAACAAAATAACCCTTCATCATTTGCTGGAACAACCTCAACATCTGCAATTGTTTCTAACCAAGAAGTTTGATTAGAATGATGTTCCATGTGCGAAATAAACACAATTGGTTTTATATGTTCTGGAATAGCTGTAAAATCTTTTAAATTTTCTGCAATACGAAGACCAAGAATTCTCTGCAATTTATTCACAACTCCTGTCATTCCTGTTCCATCAGTAATTAAGACATCATTATCATTTGCATTTACATGCTTTTTAATAATATGACGTGCTTTATGATAAGCCATAGTCATTGCTGTACCTGTTACTGAAGTTTCGGTGTGAGTATTCGCAACAAAAGGTCCAAATTCATGTAACATTTTCTCTTCAATGGCATTATACAATCTACCACTGGCAGTCCAATCGGTATAAATTATTTTTTGTGTACCAAAAGGCGAATCAAAAGTTTCATTAACCCCAATAATTCCTTCTCTAAACTTTTGAAAATACTGTTCTAGTTGTGTCGTTTCAGTAGTTATCATAATTGTATTAATCTTCTTCTTCAAATTGTTGTGCTTTCGAATATACTCTCCATTTTTCTATACAATCTTGTATATCTTGCGGAATTTCACATTCAAAACGCATAAATTCTTTAGTTATAGGATGTTCAAAACCTAGAGTTCTTGCATGTAATGCTTGTCTTGGCAAAACTTTAAAACAATTGTCTACAAATTGCTTGTATTTTGTAAAAGTAGTTCCTTTTAAAATTAAGTTTCCACCGTAACGTTCATCATTAAAAAGAGTATGTCCAATATATTTCATGTGCACACGAATTTGATGTGTTCTACCAGTTTCTAGTTGGCACGAAATAACTGTAACATAACCTAATCGTTCCAAAACTTTATAATGCGTAACAGCTGGTTTTCCTCTATCGCCATCTGGATAAACAGCCATTTGCATTCTATTTGTAATATGACGATCTATATTTCCTTCAATTGTTCCTTTGTCTTCTTCTAAATTTCCCCAAACAATTGCAATATATTCTCTTTCAGAAGTTTTTTCAGCAAACTGTTTTGATAAATAATCCATTGCTAGTTCTGTTTTTGCAACGACTAGTAAACCTGAAGTATCTTTATCAATACGATGCACTAATCCTGGACGATTAGAACTGTTCATGGGTAAATTATCAAAATGATAGGCTAACGCATTAACTAAGGTTCCGCTATAATTTCCATGACCAGGATGTACTACCATTCCTGCAGGCTTGTTTACAACAATAAGTTGGTCATCTTCATAAACGATATCTAACGGAATGTTTTCTCCTTTAAGTAAATGCTCATAAGGTGGATGTTCTAACATCATTTGCACAATATCACCAGGCTTTACCTTGTAATTAGATTTTACAGCAACATCATTTACTAAGATATTTCCGTTATCGGCAGCTTTTTGAATTTTACTACGTGTAGCATTTTCAATAAGGTTCATTAAAAATTTATCTACACGAAGTGGTTGTTGCCCTTTGCTAACTTCAAAACGATGGTGTTCGTATAATTCTTCGTCTATTTCTTCAAAACTATTGTGCAGCATCTTCTACAGGTGTTTCCGTTTCAGGTTGTTGAGTTGGGGTTGTACTTTCCTCTTCAAAAGTATCTGCGCTGTATAATTCTTTTCCGTCACCCAAAACAAAATCAAGCGTAGAGTTCTTTTTTACTTTATCTCCAGCTTTTAAGCGTTTTCCGTTTTGAGACACTTCTAGTACTACATCTTTAGCAATATGTTCTTTGTAAGTAATTTTACCTTCATTTAGTCCAAGCGCTTTAATATTTGCACTAACTTGTCTAAATGTTTTATCTTTTAAAGCAGGTAGTGTAACATCCATAAATTCTCCAGCATTTACTTTAACATAAATTTTTCTACCGTCTTTAACTTTAATTTTTGCTTTAGGATCTTGCTCTACAATAGAAAAGGGAGGTAAATCTTTTCTGAAATCTACTGTATCTAGTAAAATTAATTCTAATCCTAACTCATCGACTTTTTCAATTGCGGCTTGTAATTGCATTTTAGACAAATCGGGCACTTCAATTTCTTCACCGTGATTGGTTCTAAAATCTAAAAATTTTAATAATAAAAAACTTAAAATCAACAAACTAACTAGAGCTATTGCCAGTTGTATAAAAAAGGTTTTGCTGGTTAAAAATTTAAGTAAACTCATAAACTAGTGTTTTGGCAAAGATAACATTTATAGTTATCAATAAATAATGTAATTTTGTTTTTATTTAATAACGTATTTTAATGACAAATGTTGCTATTGTAATGGGAGGTTACTCGAGTGAGTATCAAATTTCCTTAAAAAGTGGAAATGTTGTTTATCAGCATTTAGACCAAAACAATTATCGTGTTTTTCGTGTCCATATTTTACCCGAAAAATGGGTTTATGTAAACGATAGCAATGAAGAATTTACTATTAATAAAAATGATTTTTCTGTTGAAGTGAACGGTTCAAAAATAACTTTTGATGTTGTTTTTAATGCCATTCATGGTACGCCAGGGGAAGACGGATTATTACAAGCTTATTTTGAGTTATTAGGAATTCCGCAAACATCTTGTGACTATTATCAAGCTGCTTTAACTTTTAATAAACGTGATTTACTTTCGGTATTGAAACCTTATGGCATAAAAACAGCCACTTCTTTCTATCTCAATTTAGGAGATTCTATTGATGCAAATGAAATTATTGAAAAAGTAGGTTTACCATGTTTTGTTAAGCCAAACAAATCGGGTTCTAGTTTTGGTATATCTAAAGTAAAAACTCTAGAAGAATTGTTACCTGCAATTGAAAATGCTTACAAAGAAGATAATGAAATAATCATTGAAAATTTCTTAGATGGAACTGAGGTTTCTGTTGGTGTTATCAATTTTAAAGGAGAAACAAAAGTATTACCTATGACCGAAATTGTTTCAGAAAATGATTTCTTTGATTATGAAGCAAAATATTTAGGAAAATCTCAAGAAATTACTCCTGCAAGAATTTCTGACGAAACTAGAATTAAAGTAGAACAGGCTGCTAAAAAAGCTTACGAAGTTTTAAAAATGAAAGGTTTTTCGAGAAGTGAATTCATTATTGTAAACGGAGAACCTCATATGTTAGAAATGAATACAGTTCCAGGAATGACTGCAGAAAGTATTTTACCTCAACAAGCAAAAGCTGCCAGAATTACTTTACCTGAACTTTTTGGAAACGCAATTGAATTAGCCCTAAAAAAATAAAAAATCTACATGAAAAAATCAATTTACTATTTCGTATTTGTTTTAAGTTTTGTGACTCAATTTGCAGTAGCTCAAGTTAAAATTTTAGAAAAAGGAAAAGCAAACGAAACAAATTCGATTAAAAAAGAACAAGTAAAATTAGAAATTCCGCAAAATCAATTGGCAACTATAAAAGAAACTTACAATTGGAACAAAGAAAAGTTCTTAATTGTGAATTTTAAAGGCATGCGAAACACTTGTAATTATGATATTTATGATGATTTAGTAAATGCTTACAACCAATATGAAAAACCTGCATTTGCTAAAATGGATTTGAGTAATTGCCGAAATGTTTTTTTATATGCCGATGCACAATATGCAAAATCTATAATAGATAAAAAAACACATTATGAAGACGTAGGTCAATATTTTTTAAAGCATTATTTTAATGATTTATCTACTTGTACAGGCGTTATGGTAATTAACCAAAAAGGGCAATATTTGCTTGCTAATGAAGAATATAGTACTTTTACTATTACTAAAATGATTGAAAATTTAAGCAAATAATGACAAGAAAAGCAATATTTCCGGGTTCGTTTGATCCTATTACAAATGGTCATTATGATATTATAAAAAGAGGAGCTTCTTTATTTGATGAAGTTATAGTTGCTATTGGTGTTAATGCCGAAAAAAAATACATGTTTTCTTTAGAAGAAAGAAAACGTTTTATAGAAGAAGCATTTAAAGATGAACCCAAAGTGCGTGTAATTACTTATACCGGATTAACTATTGATTTATGTAAAAAAGAAAAAGCTGATTTTATATTAAGAGGTTTACGAAATCCTGCTGATTTTGAATTTGAAAAAGCAATTGCACATACCAACAGAAGTTTATCTCAAATTGAAACCGTTTTCCTATTAACAGCTGCTAGAACTTCATTTATTTCATCGAGTATTGTGCGAGATGTTTTAAGAAATGGTGGCGAAATTAAAAAATTAGTTCCAGAGGCAGTTTGGGCTAGTATCGATAAGTAAAAATTAGAATTACCAATTATAAAAATTAAGAGTTATGAGTTTTTGTAAACTTGTAACTCTTTTTTTCTTTATTGCTCATTATTAATTATTTAATTCATTTATCACTTTATAATTATAAAGGCTTCGACAAGCTCAGCCTGACTATGTATACATTTTGTTATTAGCATTAGAGATTGCCCCGAGTCAGTCGAAGGGTCATTATTAGAAAACGGGTTTTTAATCGTTGTTCCAACATTACTTTTATGGATAAATAAATTGTTTAATTACGAATAATTATTTATATTTGATGTATTATTTATACGCCTTTTTATTATGATTATTCGCCTAGAAAAGATCTGGCATCGTAATGCCTATCATATTGGTTTGTTTTTTAGTTATCAATCTGATTTGGTTCAAGCTGTAAAAGCTTTTGGAGCTATTTATAGTAAATCGTTAAATTGTTGGTATTTTCCTTATGATAAAGTTTGGTACCAAAAATTCAAGAAAGCCTTTCAACATATAACTTTAGAAATAAGTACTTCAAATGAAACGGTGGCCGACAGTTGTGTTCGTGAACTTCCACCCATAGTTACAAACAACAAAATTCAGTTAGAATCGAATACGATTAAACCTGAACATAAGCCTAAAATAAATTGGGCTGAAAAACTTCGATTTAAAGTACTAGAACCAGTTGGAAAATATTGGGTTTTTAAAATGCATTATCATGATGTATTTACTCCTGAAATTTTAAAAATAAAAGGAGTCTTTTGGAATAAAACACAAAAAGTTTTCTTTGCAAAGCGAATACCTTTGGTAAAACAAAGACTAGAAACATTATTTGAACAAGAAAATTTACTACCTCATGATTTTTATTTTAATGAAAGTAAAACTATTGATGGAATAATCGTTTTAAAAATTCATCCTGAAGATTTTCAATGGATGCAGGTTTATTTACCACAACATTTTGCACTTAGAGAACAAATTAAGCGTTTTTCTATGGTAAGATACAGCAAACCTTTTGAGTGTTTTTTGTTACCCGCCGCGCCCCAAATATTAGAAACGCTTGAAATTCATTTCGAGGTTTATGGTATTTCAATAGACAATCAGTTACCAAAAAATTATTTAAAAAAGCAGCATTTACCGAACAGAAAACGATATTTTTTAGAAAAAGCGAAAACCCAATTATTAGAAGTTGTTCCTTTTAAGGCAGAAGCTTTAATTTCGGAGTATGTCGATATGTTATTAGCTATGAATTACAGCGAATCTACTTTAAAAACTTACACACAAACATTTATTCGGTTCTTAAGACATTTTGATTTTGAAAGACCCGAAAATTTGGAACAAAAACAAATTGTTAAGCATTTGGGCGACTTAATGTTACAAGGATTATCGGCAACAAGTGGGCATTCGCTAGTAAATGCATTACATTTTTATTACAAATACATTTTGAAGCGACACGATGTACAATTTGTATTGCCAAGACCAAAAAAAGAAAAGAAATTACCTGTTGTTTTTACAATGGAAGAATGTTTACAAATTTTTAGAGTGGTAGATAACCCTAAACACAAATTGTTATTGCTCGTAGGATATGGTTCTGGACTAAGAGTTAGTGAAATTGTAAATTTAAAATGGGAAGATATTTATTTTGAAGAGCAAAAAATACATATTAAAAATGCCAAAGGCAAAAAAGATAGAATGGTGATGTTGCCCTACTCTATTTCGCAGTTTTTGACTAATTATTCGAAGCTTTATAAAAAAGGCACCTATGTTTTTGAAGGACAATTTGCAGGCGAACCCTACAGTACAACGACGGTACAAACTGTTATGCGAAATGCGATGCAAAAAGCAGGATTGAATAAAAAAGGATCGGTTCATAGTTTACGACATAGTTTTGCCACACATTTACTTGAAAGTGGAACTGATATAAGATATATTCAACTATTACTGGGACACAACGATATAAAAACTACAATGGTTTACACACATGTAAGAAATGAGGCACGAGATAAAATTATGAGTCCGCTTGATAAAATTGTGGAAATAAATAAAAAAATAGATTCGTAGTTTAAAAAAAGTTATATATATTTGAACATATTTACTAGTTAGCGGTTATGGTAGGACGACCGTCAACACCGAAATTAAAAGGAAAAATAACACTACAATGGACAAAGAAATTTTATACACGGAAAGACAAAGGTTTAAGCAATGGTGGTTGTGGTTAATTCTATTGGGAGTTAACGGACTATTTTTGTTTGGAGTAATTAAACAAGTTATAGGTGGACAACAATTTGGCGACAAACCAATGAGTAACACAGGACTTTTAATAGCGACAGGACTAACCTTTGCTTTGACACTTTTGTTTATAAACTTTCGACTTGACACAACTATTAAAAAAGACGGAATATATGTTCGCTTTTTCCCATTTCACTTAAAGTTTAAACATTACACTTGGGAGAGTTTGACAAAATCATTTGTTAGACAATATTCGCCATTGACTGAATACGGTGGTTGGGGTTTAAGACTTGGACTTTTTGGAAAAGGAACAGCGTTTAATGTTTCGGGCAACAAAGGTTTGCAACTTGAATTTACGGACAAGAAAAAATTGCTCATTGGGACTAATAAACCAGACGAACTAACCGAAACATTGAACAAAATTGGACAACTAAAACAATAACGAGGGAAACCACAAACCGCTAACACGGGTTTGGCAAAAGTGGCGGTTCAGCGCTCCGCAGACACATTTGTGGTTAATCAAAGTTTGGTTCTCCGCATCAACATTTGTGGTGAAAATTGCCAC
>JACXVH010000013.1 GCA_014763515.1 Flavobacteriaceae bacterium | reverse complement strand
AAATTATTCACATCGTCCTCGTAAGAAGGTTGTGTAAAAGCACCACCGCCTACTAAAGCAAACTGTTGCGCCAACATATTAGGATAAGAGTTCATTTGTCCTGATTTATAAACTGTACCGTCCATATAACCAGCAGTTAATGAATTACCAATTGCTACATAAGTCGTAAAATCCGCATCTCCAGCAGAATAATTTGCATCTACCGAATTTTCAAATTCTGGCTCACAAGATGCAAACACAGCTGATAAAACAGCTAAATATATAAATTTATTATTTTTCATTTTTAAAGCCTTTATTTTATTAGAAACCATAAGTAATACCAATACCTGGAGAGAAAACTACTGACTTGTATGTTCCACCAAAACTTGGATTTGCTTGTCCAGAAATTGGATCTGTAGAGTGATCATAAGAATTATCAATCTCATCGAAATGAATGTATAAGAAAGATAAATCAATTCCAAACTTATCATTTAACTGATATGTTAAACCACCAGTAAACGCATTTGAATCATTTCTTGGAGTTTCTGGAGCAAAATAACCATCTTGTACTGGACTCTCATCAAAATAATAACCCGCTCTGAAAGTAAATTTTTCATTTGCTTTATATTGAGTACCAAATCTATAAGTTGAAGCATCTTTGTAGTTTCTTGGGTTTATAGATTCTGTTCCATTACCAAATTTAACATCTAATGCTTTGTAAGCACTCCACATTGTATGGTTATAATCAAATGCAACCATCCATTTATCCGTTATTTGAACTGATAAACCTGTAGTAAATTCAGCTGGCAATGGTAAATCTGCATCAAAGGTAGTATTTGTTAACGGATTAAAAGCAGGAGCGTCATGATAAGTTGCATCACCATCTCTAGCTTCCATAACTATTTTTGAACGATAATTCATACCTAAACGGATTTTATCTGTAGGATTAAACATCATTCCCACGTTGTAACCCCAAGCAGAAATTCCTTTTGCATCAAGTGTCACATCCGTAGGATTTCCTTCAGCATCAGAAATTAATGGGTTTGTAGAAAGATTTCTATTGAAGTTTACTGAACCAGAAGCATAAATAACACCTCCACCAAGGCTAAAATGTTCACCTAATCTTACAGAAACAGAAGGTTGAACAAAGATAGCTTTCAAATCAATATTATTAACTAAGTGAGCACCTTCCCAATCTTGATCCCAATCAACTGCACTACCATAAGGAGTGTACACCGCCAAACCAGCCGTTAACCAATCATTCAATCTATAAGTTGCATAAACACTAAAAGGAGTTCCTACATTTTTACTTTCTGCAGTCCAATTATAAGTTGAATTTTGAAATTTAACATTTGCAAATAAAGCATTCGCTCCAACAGATACATTAAATTTTTTATCTAGGTAAGCCATCCCTGCAGGATTAAAAAAAGCTACCTCAGCACTGTTAACCACAGCAACACCAGTATGCCCCATAGCTAATTGCTTTTGACCTTGCATAGCTACTCTATATCCGCCAGCAAACACAGAAGAACCTGCCAAAGCCATTAAAGTTAAAGAAAGTAATTTTCTCATAATAAATAAATGTTAGTTTATTTCTAAAATTAAAGTTAGTATCCCAAAATTATAACAAAATATGGAATTTGCAATTTTTTGAGCAAAAATATTATGCATTCATAACATTTTTTACTTTAATTTTTCAAAAACTCAACAATGTTTTCATAAAACGCTATAGGGTTTTCTGCATGTAGCCAATGTCCAGCATTGTCAATTGTTTTAATTATTGCTTGCGGAAAGAAATGAATTATTCCAATGAAATCTTCGTCTAAAATATAACTTGACTTTGAACCTCTAAGAAATAAAACAGGTTTATCAAATTCTGCATCTACATTTAAAGCCTTTCCTATTTCTTCTATTTTTTCATTAAAAATAGGCAAATTGAATCGAAAACCAAGTTGACCTGTTTCTACCCAATATAAACTTTTTAATAGAAACTGACGTGTACCAAAATCGTGAATATAATCCTTTAAAATATCTTCAACTTCTGATCGAGAAGGTTTTAATGTAAAATTAACCGCATTTAAACCAGCCAATATGGTTTGATGATGTGGCGCATAATACTTTGGCCCAATATCTGCTATGATTAATTTTTGAACCAACGAAGGATTTTCACAAGCAACCTGCATCGCAACTTTTCCACCCATTGAATGTCCTAAAAGCACAATATCCTGCAAATTATTCACTTCACAATAATTCATCACATCTTGTGCCATTACTTCATAATTAAAATTATCGGAATGAAAACTTCTACCATGATTTCTTAAATCTAAAAGATGTACCTCATAACCTAACTCCGAAAACTGACTTCCTAATGTTTTCCAATTATCAGACATTCCTAAAAAACCATGAAGAATTAGAAACGGCTTTCCTACTCCTTCTACCTTTGAATATAGTTGCTCCATTTTATTTTAGTCTTTGTAAATACATATTAACTGTGTTTTCTAGACCTAGATACAAGGCTTCAGAAATTAATGCATGACCTATTGAGACTTCCAACAAACCCGGAATATTTTCTTTAAAAAACTTAATATTATCTAGGCTTAAATCGTGACCTGCATTTATACCTAAGCCTAATTCATTCGCTTTAATAGCCGCTTTTACATAAGAATCAACTCCTTTTTCATTACCAAGTCCAAATTCATGAGCAAAACTTTCGGTATATAATTCGATTCTATCTGTTCCAGTTTCTTTTGCGCCTTCCACCATTTCAATTATAGGATCAACAAATATTGAAGTTCTAATATTATTTCTTTTAAACTCTGCTATTACCTCTTTTAAATACGATTGATTTTTAATAGTATCCCAACCAGCATTTGAAGTTAAAGCTCCAATAGCATCGGGCACCAATGTTACTTGTGTTGGTTTACATTCTAAAACTAAATCAATAAAATTATGTTGAGGATTTCCTTCTATGTTATATTCTGTATAAACTACTGCAGATAAATCTCGAGCATCTTGATAGCGTATATGTCTTTCATCTGGTCGAGGATGCACTGTTACACCTTCTGCACCAAACTTTTGAACATCTTTTGCAACCTGAAGTAAATTAGGTACATTACCTCCTCTAGAGTTTCTTAAAGTAGCAATTTTATTAATATTTACAGATAATTTTGTCATAATTCATCTAAATTTCTTTACAAAAATACAAAGTAAAAATAGCTTTAATAGCGGATTTTTGATTATTTTGCATAAAATTAGAGCTTTTAAAATGCACAATATAATTGACTACATAAATAAAGATATCAAACCTCTAGATATAAATAAAACTATATATGAAGTTCAAGATTTCTTCGTAGACTTAAGCTACAGCCATTTTCCTATTCTTGAAGATGGTATTTTTGTAGGTAATATTAGTAAAGATAATACCGATATATTAAATGGTAATTCTAAATTGTCTGACAACAAATATGAATTTGATCGATTTTATGTGAGAGCAAATATGATTTGGCTTGATGTTTTAGAAGTTTTTGCCCAAAATGAAACGAATATTGTCCCAGTATTAGATAACAGCAACAACTATGTGGGCTATTATGAATTAGAAGATGTTATCCGTTTTTTACATGAAACACCTTTTTTAAGAGAAGAAGGAGGAATTATTGTAATTAAAAAAGAAACATCAAAATTTTCTATGAGTCAAATTGCGCAAATTGTTGAAAGCAACAATGCTAAACTTTTAGGTTTATTTATATCAAAAACAGAAGGTAACTCTGTCGAAATTACAGTAAAAACAACCCAAAGTTCGTTAAACGACATAATTCAAACTTTTAGAAGATATGAGTATGAAATTATATCAGAACATCAAGAGGATAGTTATCTACAAAACTTAAAAGATCGATCGGATTATCTAGACAAGTATTTAAATATTTAATTTTACGTTATGAAATTTGCCATTTACGGTCAATATTATCAAAACAATACAGATGAAATTGTAGAAAAAGTTCTTTCTTTTTTTCATAGACACAACATTGAAGTAATTATTGAAGAGCAATTTTTAAATTCTCTAAAATTGCCAACAGCAAAAAAATGTAAAAGTTTTTCTCATCATAGTGAGTTAAATAAAAATATTTTTGCTTTAATAAGTATAGGTGGAGATGGTACTATTTTAAGAGCGGTAACTTATGTTCGCGATAAAAATATTCCTATAATTGGTATCAATGCTGGAAGATTAGGTTTTTTAGCAACTGTTCAAATTGAAAACATAGAAAATTCATTAGAAAAAGTACTAAAAAAAGATTACATATTATCTAAAAGATCGTTATTAAGCCTAAGTTGCACACCAAAAAATCCAGATTTAATTGATTTAAACTTTGCACTTAATGAAGTAACCGTTTCAAGAAAAGACACTACTTCGATGATCACTATTGAAACACATTTAGATGGCGAATACTTAAACTCTTATTGGGCAGACGGACTTATTATTTCAACCCCAACAGGATCAACTGGTTATTCATTAAGCTGTGGCGGTCCTATTTTAACTCCCGAAGTAAGTAGTTTGGTTATAACACCAATCGCTCCGCATAATCTCAACGCAAGACCTCTTGTTATAAAAGACGACACTATAATTAACTTAAAAATTTCAGGACGCGAAGACGAATATTTAGTTTCACTTGATTCAAGAATAACATCGGTAACAAACGAAACTATATTACACATTAAAAAATCTCCTTTCGAAATCAATTTAATAGAATTTAAAGAAGAAAGTTTCTTAAAAACCATCCGAAAAAAACTTTTATGGGGAGAAGACAGAAGAAATTAATAAATTAAATACCACAATCTCTTTTTCTACGTTTTAAAATAAAATTACCATAAAACATGGTAAAGAAATCTATATTGTTATATTTGCAAACTATTTTAAAAATGAGGTATTTATTCATTTACATATTAATGTTTTTCAGTCTATTCCACGCAAAAGCTCAAATTAATGAACTTGGCGTGTTTTTAGGAGGCGTAAATTATATTGGAGATGTAGGGCCAACTGACTATATATCGCCAAATGAACCTGCTATAGGTTTGGTTTACAAATGGAATCGTAGCCCAAGACATGCATGGCGTTTTTCTTATCAATATGGAAAATTAAGCAGTAATGATAGTGATAGTAATGTACCTAGTAGAAATTTAAGAGGCTATAGTTTTGAAAACAATATACACGATTTCTCTGCTGGTTTAGAATTCAATTTTTTTGATTTTGATCTTCACGAATCTGGATTTGTAATGACACCTTATATTTTTGGAGGTGTTAGTTATTTCATTTATAACGAAATTTATATACCAGTTGATGAAGGCGAAATCGACTATAGAGACAGTTCTTTTGCTATACCAATGGTTGTTGGTTTAAAAGCACGATTATATGATAGTTTAATATTAGGTTTAGAAGTTGGTGCTCGATATACATTTACTGATAATTTAGATGGTAGCAATCCAAAAAACAATAATTTCGAAAGTTTACGTTTTGGAAATTTAAACAGCAACGATTGGTATGTGTTTACAGGTTTTACATTAACCTATACCTTTGGTCAAAATCCATGTTTTTGCGCAGAATAAAATGAGTTTATTAGAACAAATAAATACAAACAAATTACCACAGCATTTAGCCATCATAATGGATGGTAATGGCCGTTGGGCTAAACAAAAAGGATTGCTAAGAACAATAGGTCATGAAAGTGGAACAAAGTCGGTAAAAGCTACTGTTGAAACTTGCGCTAAATTAGGCATAAAAAACCTCACACTATATGCGTTTTCAACAGAAAACTGGAATCGCCCTAAACTTGAAGTCGATACACTTATGAAGCTTTTAATTTCTTCGCTAAAAAAGGAATTAAAGACTTTAAATAAAAATAACATCCGCTTAAACGCAATAGGAAATTTAACAAATTTACCTGTAAAAGTACAAGCAGAATTACAAGAAGTAATTCAAAAAACATCAGAAAACACAAGGATGACACTTACTCTAGCGCTTAGTTACGGTGCCAGAGAAGAACTTGTTCAAGCTGTTAAAAAAATTAGTGACAAAGTTAAAAATAATATAATTTCGCCTGACACTATTGACGAAACAATTATTAATCAGCATCTTTACACCCATGATTTGCCAGATGTTGACTTAGTAATAAGAACTAGTGGAGAGCATAGAATTAGTAATTTTTTATTATGGCAAATTGCTTATGCTGAATTTTATTTCACAGAAGTATTATGGCCTGATTTTAATGAAGCAAATTTATATGAAGCTATTATTAGCTATCAAAATAGAGAGAGAAGATTTGGTAAAACAAGTGAACAATTATCATAAACAAAATTAAGTTCGTGAAGAAATATACTTTTTTAATTACTGTATTAGTTTTAGGTTTTATAAACAATGCATTTTCACAAGATATAAAATTTGAAAATGGAAAATATTATACCTTAGCAGACATCAACGTTACTGGTAAAGTTGATTATAATGAACAAACAATTGTAACATTTACTGGCCTAGAAAAAGGACAAAAAATTCTAATTCCTGGAGAAGAAATAAGTGGAGCTATCAAAAAACTTTGGAAATTAGGCTTATTTAGTGACGTAAATTTTTATGTTAACAAAATTGAAGGAGATAGTATATATATTGAATTAAACTTAAATGAACTACCAAAACTTCAAGACGTAAAAATTCAAGGAATTAAAAAAGGAAAAGCAGAAGAACTTTTAAAAGAAACCGACCTAAAAAAAGGTAAAGTGGTAAATGAAAATTTAATTACTACTACAAAAAATTACATCGAAAATAAATACAAAAAAGACGGTTTTTATAACACAAAAGTTTTCATTTCAACAACTCCAGATTCTACTAATAATGTAAAAATGTTGGTAAATGTTGACAAAGGCGAAAAAGTAAAAGTAAAATCGATTGTATTTAACGGAAATGAAAAACTTAGTGATAGCAAATTAAAAAAAGCATTTAAAAACACTAAACAAAAAAATCCATTACATATCTTTAAAAGATCAAAATACATTAAAGACAAGTACAAAGAAGATTTAACTTCAGTGATAGACAAGTATAAGGAAAATGGTTACCGAGACGCTAGAGTTACTTCAGATTCAGTAACTTATAACAAAAAAAATAATACAATTGACATAAGAGTTAACCTAGAGGAAGGTAATAAATATTATTTCGGAAACATTCGCTTTGTTGGCAACACCATTTATACTGAAAGACAACTAAGTCAATTACTTGGAATCAAAAAAGGAGATGTTTACAATGGCGTTTTATTACAAAAAAGAATTGCTGATAACTCTAAACCTGATGCAGAAGACATCACTAATTTGTATCAAAACAATGGTTATTTATTTTCAAGTATTAACCCAGTTGAAGTAAAGACTTACAACGACACCATTGATTTTGAAATTAGAGTTACAGAGGGTCCAATAGCTTATTTTAATAAAATAACAGTTGTTGGTAATGATAAAACTAATGATCGCGTTATTTATCGTGAATTAAGAACGAGACCAGGACAAAAATATAGCAAAGAATTACTAGTAAGATCCATTCGCGAAATTGGCGCATTAGGCTTCTTTGACGCAGAAAATATTAAACCTGAGTTTAAAAACGTAGATCCTCAAGCAGGAACTGTAGATATCGAATATAGCGTAGTTGAAAGAGGATCAAGTCAAATTGAGCTACAAGGTGGTTATGGAGGCGGGGGTTTCATTGGTACTTTAGGTTTATCTTTTAACAACTTCTCTATAAGAAATATCTTTAATAAAGAAGCTTACAAACCATTACCTATGGGAGATGGACAAAAAATGTCGTTACGATTACAAGGAAGTACTTATTTTCAAACCTATAGCTTATCATTCTCTGAACCTTGGTTAGGAGGAAAAAAACCTATAAACTTTTTCACTTCCTTATCGCATAGTAGACAATTTCTATACAATTATTCCAATAGAGATGTTAATAGAAATAAAAGTTTCAATATTACATCTATTAGTGCTGGTATAGGAAAGCGTCTTAAATTTCCAGATGATTATTTTTATTTAACATCAAGTGCATCTTTCCAATATTATCATCTAAACAATTATAATACCGGTCTATTCACTTTTGGGAACGGAGCTTCTAGAAACTTTGCCATAACATTAGGTTTATCAAGAAACAGTAAAGGTAGTAACCCTATTTACCCTACATATGGTTCAGAATTTAGTGTATCTGCTAAATTTACTCCTCCATATTCATTATTTAATGGAGTTGATTATGCCGATTTGAAGAATGACCCTGATTATAAAATGAAATATAATATTAATGACGGTTATACTGTAGTTGAGAATGACAACAATGAGGACCCTGCTCCGGGTGATTGGATTGGTGCTAATACCGATGTTAATGGAAATATCATTTCTGTATACAAAGTTGACACTGCAGATGAAGCCGCTTTGGATAGAGCAAAATACGACCAAAAAAGATTCAATTGGTTAGAATATTATAAAATTAAAGTTAGTGGCGATTGGTACACTAGAATCTACGAAAAACTTGTTTTAAGAACAAAAGGCGAGTTTGGTTTTATGGGAGCTTATAATAGCGCAAGAGGATTAGTACCATTTGAGCGTTTTTATGTAGGTGGTGATGGACTTGCAAACTATTCATTAGACGGTAGAGAAACAATACAGTTGAGAGGTTATCCTAATAATTCACTTTCTGGAATAAATGGTGGTATTGTGTATAATAAATTCTCTTTAGAATTACGTTACCCAATTACACTTGCACAATCTGCTTCAATTTACGGATTAACATTTTTGGAAGCTGGTGCTGCATTTGAAGATTATAAAAACTATAACCCATTTGCGATGCAACGCTCTGCAGGTTTTGGTTTAAGAGTATTTATGCCGGCATTTGGTTTATTAGGAATTGATTTTGCACACGGATTTGATGCAATACCAGGATCTGGTAGTTCTCAAAAAAGTGGATGGCAAACTCACTTTATCATTGGACAACAATTTTAACAACATAGCGTTATATGAGTGTTAAACTCTCAAAATATTTCTTATCTTTCGAGAGTTTTTGAGAAATTATCCAAAACGATAAAAGTTACAACATGAAAAAATTACTCTTTTTATTATTAATTTCATCAATTTCATTTTCTCAATCAAGAGGAATAAGAATTGCTTATATTGACATGGAATACATTTTAGAGAAAGTTCCTAGTTATGCTGAAGCTAAAAACCAACTAGAGCAAAAAACTGTAAAATGGAAGCAAGATATTGAAGTTAAGAAAAATGAAATCAATAAATTAAAAGATAATTTAAAAACAGAAAAAGCTTTTTTAACCAAAGAATTAGTTGAAGAGCGAGAAGAAGAAATTTCTTATCTAGAAAAAGAACTTTTAAATTATCAAGAAAAAAGATTTGGACCTAAAGGTGATTTAATCATTCAAAAAACGGTTCTAGTAAAACCTATACAAGATCAAGTATTTACTTCTATTCAAGATATTGCCGAAAAAAAGAAGTATGATTTTGTTTTCGATAAATCATCTGATTTAACTATGCTTTTTGCTGCACAACGCCATGACATAAGTGATTTAGTAATTAGAACCATCACACGCGCAGAAAAAAGAGAACAATTAACCAAAAAGCAATTAAAAGAACAAGAAAACGAAGAAGCTCTTGAAGACATGCAAGATCAAAATCCTGCACTTGCAGAGAGACAAAAAATTCTTGATGAAAGAAAAGCAGCTAGAGAAAAATTACTTGCTGATAAAAAAGCAACTAGAGATAGTTTGATTGCAGCTCGTAAAAAAGAAATGAAAGAGAAAAGAGCTAAAACTCTAGAAGAAAGAAACAATAAAAAAAATGGCACGGTAATTGAGAATGAAGATACAGATGATGTTAAAGGCAAAATAAAAAATAATGATGATACCAATGACGTAATCAAAGAAGGAGAAGATTCTGAGGCAAAAACTGAATTATCAGCTGAAGAAAAAAGACAAAAACTAGAAGAAGAAAAGCAGAAAAAAATAGAAGAGCGTAAAAAAGCTCTCGAAGAAAAAAGAAAGAAAATACTTGAAGAACGAGAAGCTGCAAAAAATAAAAAAGAATAATTTAAAACAACCTTATATTAATTTAGAATAAACATGAAACAATTAAAAACTTTAGTTATTGCATTAGTAATGTTTGTAGGTGCACAAGCATCTGCTCAATCAAAAGTTGCTCATATTGATGTACAAGCTTTAATGACAAACATGCCGGAAATGAAAGCTGCTCAATCGCAATTAGACAAAATCAAAGAAAACTACGACAAAGAATACAAAACAATGGTTCAAGAGTACCAAACTAAAATGCAAAAATATGAACAAGAAGCTCCTACTGCTGGCGAAGCTTTAAACGAATCTCGTTCAAAAGAAATGCAAGAAATGGGTGGACGTATTCAACAATTCCAACAAAGTGTTCAAACTGACTTAGGTAAAAAAGAAATGGAATTATTAAAACCTATTTTAGAAAAAGCTCAAAAAGCAATTCAAAAAGTTGCTGCGGCTAAAGGTATTGATTACGTTTTAGATGCAACTACTGGTGGTGGTGTTTTAGTAGCTAATGGTCCAGATCTTTTAGCTGATGTTAAAAAAGAATTAGGTTTCTAATAAAAATAAGAAAACAATATTTTAAAACTGCTCATTTTACTAATCTAAAATGAGCAGTTTTTTTATACTTTTGTTTTATGAGTAATTCAAACGTAATTGGCCTTTTTGATTCGGGTGTTGGTGGAACTTCTATTTGGAGAGAAATCAATACTTTGTTACCAAATGAAAATACTTTGTATTTAGCTGATAGCAAAAATGCGCCATATGGTTTAAAAACTAAAGAAGAGATTATAGCGTTAAGCTTTAAAAACACAGAATTTCTTTTGGAACAAAATGCAAAACTTATTATCGTAGCATGTAATACTGCTACTACGAATGCAATTAAAGAATTACGCGCAAAATATGACGTTCCCTTCATAGGAATTGAACCCGCTATAAAACCTGCCGCCAATTCAACCAAAACACATACAATAGGCATTTTGGCTACAAAAGGAACACTTAACAGCGATTTGTTTCATGAAAAGGTAAATAGCTATACCAATATCAAAATAATCGAGCAAATTGGCCATGGATTGGTACAACTTATAGAAAATGGAGATATAGAATCGGCTGAGATGATGGAACTACTAGAAACGTATCTAAAACCAATGGTAGCACAAAACATAGATTATTTAGTTTTAGGCTGTAGTCATTATCCTTATTTGGTTCCTCAAATCAAGAAAATCATTCCAAATTCAATTAAAATTATTGATTCTGGAGAAGCAGTAGCCAAACAAACTAAGAATATTCTTGAAGTAAATGGAATTGTGAATCCTTCTCAAGAAAAGGGTAAAAATGTATTCTATACAAACAATGAACCAAGCATACTAGAGAATATACTTGGTTTTCATCACAATGTTTTTTATTTAGATTTCTAAACTATTCTTCTTCTTTAAACCAAGAAGAATACATTACATAGTTATTAGATATTCTTTCTATTTCTCCGGCAAAATCACTTGCATTTAATTCTTTTACTTTTTTAGCAGGAATTCCAGCATAAATAGTACCACTTTCTACAACAGTATTTTGTGTTACAACAGAACCTGCAGCAACTATAGAATTGCTTTCAACAACACAATTATCCATAACTATTGCCCCCATTCCAATCAAAACATTATCGTGAACTACACAGCCATGTACAATTGCATTGTGACCGATAGAAACATTATTCCCAATTACAGTTGGATGCTTTTGATAAGTACAATGGATTACGGCTCCATCTTGAATATTCACTTTATTACCGATAGTAATAGAATTAACATCGCCTCTTACCACTGCATTAAACCAAACACTACATTTTTCACCAAAAGTTACATCACCAACAATCGTTGCGTTTTCTGCTACATAACAATCCTCAGGAACTTGAGGATATTTTCCGTTTACTTCTTTAATCAACATAATTAATTAGAAAAAAAAGTCCCGACTAATCGGGACAATATATTATTTAAAAAAATTAATTTACAGCTGGACAGTTACAATCCCAGGCTTTATCTCTACAGAAGATATCTATACCTAAAGTAATTTGGTGAAATCCTCCATTATCAAATTTGATATCGCCCATAATATGAGAATAAGTATAAGAGAACATAAATTGTTTATAATTAACCCCAACAATTGGAGTAATCCATTGAAGTTTTTGCTCTTCTAAACCGCCATTAGAATTATATTGACCACCATCAAAACTTCTTCTATAAGAAAGTCCACCCCAAAGACGACCAAAATCCATTCCTTTGTAAACTTTCATATTTAAATCAATCGCTTTTTCTGTTGTTTCTTCGGTATATTGAAACATAAATGAAGGTTCAAATAATAATCTATCTTCATCTCCAAAAACAGCACCAGCACTCCACAAATATTTTCTTAGATTATCTGATTCTACATCAGTATATAATTCTCTTTTATTAGCTAAGAAATTTTTTATTGTAAAGTGAGTAAAGAAATCTTGGTAAAAATAAGATGCTCCAAGGTCAACATTAAAATAAGAATCTTTTGTAATAACTCCAGGAACAACATTTGGATCAAAAGGTTGATTAATAAAATCAGTACCATCCAAAACACTTTGAACCAGACCTGCACTTAATCCAAAAGATAACTGATTTAAGTCTATTTCATTTCTAGAGAATCTTAAATGGTGCGCATAAGTTAACTTTGCTCCTTTTTGAGAATGATAACCATTTTTGTCGTTAAATGCAATAATACCAACACCCGAAATACCATCCTCATCTAAAGCTGTATTAAAACTTAAGGTTTGAAGCGCTGGTGCATCTTCTTGACCAAACCATTGTTGGCGACCAGTTAACCTTACTTTTCCACAATTAGAGGCTCCCGCCATTGAAGGATGGATTAAATAATAATTATCGGATAAATAATCTGAATAAACTGCAATACCTTCTTGCGAAAAAGAAACTTGTAGTATAAAAAAGGTAAAAATTAATAAACTTTTTTTAAGATTCATCATTGTAACTGTTAGCGATTATTGTCTAATTTTTAAGAAAATATTAAGACCTAATTCGCCAAAGATATAAATTTTTGAACAAGAAAAAATACATTATCATAAAGTTTTTTTAATATTAACATCAATCAATCCGATACTTGTATCTTTGCAAAAAAAATTATGTCTAGAATTGAAATAAAACCAACAAATAACCCAGCTATTGTTAAATTTGAAACAGAAGATTTCATTGTAAAAGGGAAAAGCTATGAGTTTAAAAATATTGACGACACAAAAAACTCACCACTTGCAATGCAGCTGTTTTATTTACCTTTTGTAAAAACTGTTTTTATCTCTGGTAATTTTATTGCAATTGAAAAATTTTCAATAGTTGAATGGGAAGATGTTCAAGAGGAAGTAGCAAGCCAAATTGCCGATTTCATTGAAAAAGGTGGAGTAATTGTTAAAGAGGAAGAAATTAAAAAAGTTCCTATTACAATATACGGTGAAACTACTCCTAACCCAGCAGTAATGAAATTTGTGAGTAATAAACTACTAACCAAAACAATGGTTGAATGCAAAAACATTGAAGAAACTAAAGCCTCTCCGTTAGCTAAAGAATTATATAACTTTCCTTTTGTAAAAGAAATTTTTATTGATGAAAACTACGTTTCGATTACAAAATACGATATTGTACAATGGGAAGATGTAACTTTTGAAGTTAGAAATTTTATCAAAGAATACTTAGAAAAAGGAAATGTTGCTGTTGATGAAAGTAAAATTGTTGAAACAGTAAACCACCAAAAACAACAAGATGTTTATTTTGACAAGTTAGATACAACTTCGCAACAAATTATAAATATTTTAGAAGAATATGTTAAACCAGCAGTTCAAAGTGATGGCGGAAACATTATGTTTGATTCTTACAATGAAGGAGATAAAACTGTTAAAGTAATTTTACAAGGTGCTTGCAGTGGTTGCCCTTCCTCTACCTTTACTCTTAAAAACGGAATAGAAAACATGCTAAAACAGATGCTTCATGATAATGAAATAAAAGTTGAAGCATTAAACGCATAAAAAAAGGAGGTTTTAAAACCTCCTTTTTATTTATTTACTTTTTACATGTGTATCAAAATCTTGAAACAATTCTAATAAATTCATAGTTGCTTTTATTAAATCGTTTGTTTCTAATAATAAACCAAAATACAACTTACTATTTTTCGGACTATTTTCAGTAGTTCTAATTCTTAAAATTTGCTTTTGAATTAAACCAGATATTGTTCCTAGTAACTGATCTTTTTCCGAAATTACAGTTTGTAAACCTGTAAAATCTTCTTTTTGAAAACTCGCCTCTAATCTATCAAATAAATGTTGTAATTGTTCATCAACAAGTTTTAAATCTCTAATTTGATTGAATTTTAAACCTTTATGGTTGTTATTAACATGAGAATAACTATTATTTGTAATATAGCCAATTGACTGAACCATATCTTGCAAATAACCTAAAATTAAAATATAAAATTCACTTCCTTCTACTGAAGATTCATCTAAGTTTCTAATAAAATAAAACAAGTTACCTTTTAAGTCATCAACACTTTTTTCAAGTTTTTTAAGCTTTTTTCTGTTTTCTTTTAACTTATTTAAATCTTGTAGCCCTAAATTATCTACTACATCAGAATACAATGAATTTGTCTTATTAATTACTCGAGCAATTTGAACAGAACTTTCTGATATAACTTCTTTAATTGTTGCTACATCTGCTCTTGAGTACTTTTCTTCTTCTTCCGCTTCTTTTGTTTTTGCAATATATTTTCTTCCACTTCTGTAAAGTAAAATACCTACTAAAATCATTATTGCAACAAAAGAAAATACTTTACCTACTTTAAGTAATAATGCTACTATTGAAGCCATAGAAAAAGCAACAAAAGCAGTTACAAACCAACCACCAATTACATTAAAAACTCC
>JACXVH010000304.1 GCA_014763515.1 Flavobacteriaceae bacterium | reverse complement strand
TTTGAAATCTAAAATAATATTTAGATATTTACCTAAATATATAATTAAAATGAATACCATTTTTAAAGCATTAAACGACGAAACACGAAGAGAAATTCTTGAGCTCCTTCGTAAAGGCGATATGACAGCTGGAGAAATTGCAGATCATTTTAATATATCAAAACCAAGTATTTCACATCACTTAGATTTGCTCAAACAAGCTGATTTAGTTACAAGCGATAAACAAGGACAATTTATCATCTACTCACTTAATACCACTATTGTTGATGATATTTTAAAATGGTTACTAACTCTAAAAAAACAAAAATGACAACTTTAAGAAAAGAACTACCGTACATTTTAATTGCCTTAATTCCGTTTATCTATTTGGCATTTATTTGGAATAATTTACCAGAAACTGTTCCTATGCACTGGAATGGAAAAGGAGAAATTGATCGCTATGGTTCAAAAAATGAATTATGGAGTCTAACTGCTATGTTATCTGGCTTAGGCTACTTTTTGTTTTTGATTATTCCAAAAATTGACCCGAAAGGAAAACTTTCTAAAATGGGAAATAAATTAGATAATTTAAGATTAATGATGGCTCTATTTATGTCGGCATTATCTATGTTTATAATTTACAGTGTTCAACAAGCAGAATCGAAACCAACATTTATTTTTGCATTAATTGGCTTACTTTTTGCAGGTTTAGGAAATTATTTTAAAACCATTAAACCGAATTATTTTATTGGTATACGCACACCCTGGACTCTTGAAAATGAAGAGGTTTGGAAAAAAACACATCTTTTTGGCGGAAAATTATGGTTTATTGGCGGTTTGTTAATTTTTATTTTAAGTCTAATAATTCCTGATAATTATTCGTTTTATGTATTAATAACTGTAACAGTAATTATATCAATTCTACCAATTATATATTCCTATCTAGAATTTAAAAAATTAAAAGCTTAAATCATGAAAAAAACTATTTTCCTTTTTTGTCTACTTTTTTCATCAGTAATCTTTTCACAAGAGCGTTTTGAAAAAATCGACGAGTATTTAAACTATCTATATAATAACGATAAGTTCATGGGAAGTCTTTGCATTCGTGAAGGCAAAAATGTTGTTTTCAATAAAGCATATGGCTATGCCGATGTTGATAAAAAAATTGAAGCTGATAGATTAACAAAATATAAAATTGGTTCCATTACAAAAACTTTTACTGCAGTAATGGTTTTACAGTTAATTGAAGAAAAAAAGTTGCGTTTAGAAACTAAACTTTCAAAATATTTTCCAAAAGTTGCTAAAGCCGATAGTATTTCTATTTCCGATTTATTGTACCAAAGAACCGGAATTCCAGACTATATTAATCATGATAGTTTAACTAACGCCGAACTAAATGCTCCAAGTATTAAAGAAGCTATTTATGCTAAAATTGAAAAGTACGAATCGCGTTTTAGTCCAGGAAGCAAGTTTGAATACAGTAATTCTAATTATTATTTATTGGGAGGAATTATTGAAAAGATTACCAAAAAATCATTTGCTGAGAATTTACAAGAAAGAATTGCTAAAAAAGCTGATTTAAAAAACACTTATTATAAATCTGGAGTTACAGACCCAAGCTTCAAAGAAAGTTATTCCTACACTTTCGATCAAAAGTGGAAAATAACTTCAGAATGGAAAAACGAAACTGCGTTTTCAGCTGGGGCTATTATTTCAAATCCAGCCGATTTAACTCGATTTATGCAAAACCTATTTACTGAAAAATTAATTTCAAAAAAGTCATTAGACATTATGACCAATTTAAGAGATGGATATGGTGCTGGCTTATTACAAGCACCTTTTGGCGATAGAAAATTTTACACACATACCGGAGGCATCGAAAATTTTAGATCTGTAGTAGGTTATAATGTTGCCGAAAACTTAGGAATTGGTCTAATTGTAAATGGAGA
>JACXVH010000303.1 GCA_014763515.1 Flavobacteriaceae bacterium | reverse complement strand
GAACCAAAACGTGAAATAGCCGCTTTTTTCCCTTTTAAATCGGAAAGTGTTTTATAATTAGAATTTGCAGCAACGTGAATTCCCCAAATTAATGGTGATTTTACATACACTTGAACAATGGAAGACGGATTTCCTGCAACGATATCTTTTAAAATTCCTTCAGTTAATATAACCGCAATATCTGTTTCTCCATCACGAAGCATTTGACACATTTTACCAGTTCCTTCAGGAATATCTGTCCATTCCAAATTGATTCCAGCATCTTCAAATTCTCCATTTTCAATACACATTTGCCAAGGCAAATTGAAATGTTCGGGAACACCAACTATTTTGATTGTTTTCATGTTTTGTTAATCTAAATAATTTAAAAAATCTAAAGAATCTAAAAAATATAATATTACGAACACTGAGACTGATTACTGATTACTATTTAAAATTTGCCACCAATTCCAATTCACACCATCTTCGGCTGTATATTCTTCCATAAAATTCATTCCGCATTTTCCTAAAACTTTATTTGAAGCAGCATTTTGATAATGCGTATAGGCATTTATGTCTTCGACATTCATTTGATTAATTCCATAATCTAACCAAAATCGAGTTGCTTCTGTTGCATAGCCTTTATTCCAAAAAGGTTCGTTTAAACGATAGTCATAATCAAAGAAATTTGTATTACCATTTTCTACATGATCGTTTACAAACTTGATTCCAGTCCAACCAATGAATTCTCCTGTCTCTTTTAAAATTGTAGCAAAACGACCAGTTTTATTTTCCTGATATTGACGTTGTACATAGCAAACATATCATCAACATCAGATAATTCTAATGGACGAAAATACAAACGTTCTGTTTCAAGTTTATAATTCATTTTTTAATTTCAATATTCAACATTCGTAATTCGATATTCAACATTTAAACTTGGAGTAACGAATTTTGAACAACGAATATTGAAGTTTTTAATTTATTCAGCAAGTTTATTTAAAGTATACTCAATTAGTTCATCAACAGCTTTATAAGGATCTTCACTAAAAGTTCCATTAGCGCGATTTGCAATAATAGCATTCATTGATAAGCATTCATGTCCTAAAAGTTTTCCCAAACCATAAATTGCTCCAGTTTCCATTTCTAGGTTGGTCATGCGAGTACCGTTAAAGTTAAAACGATCCATTTTATTATTTAATTCTGGATCTTGAATTCCTAAACGAACAACTCTTCCTTGTGGACCATAAAATCCTCCGGCAGTTCCGGTAAAGCCTTTAAAAATCTTATTGCTATCTAATCGATTTTCTAACGATTTACTTCCTGAGATAACATAAGGACGCCCTTTTCTTAAATCCCAATTGGTTTGAGAAATAAAAGCATCTTCGATTTCAGTTTCAGAAATTTCATCAATTAAGTAAGAACGAAGCATGTTATCTAATCCTAAACCAAATTGACTCATTACAAAACTATCAACTGGAATATCTGCTTGTAAAGAACCCGAAGTTCCAATACGAACAATATTTAACGAGGTTAATTCTGGCTTAATCGTTCGAGTTTTTAAATCAACATTTACTAAAGCGTCTAATTCATTCATAACAATATCAATATTGTCAGGGCCAATTCCTGTTGACATTACTGTTATTCTTTTTCCTTTGTAAATCCCTGTTTGGGTTTTGAATTCACGCTTTTGAGTGGTAAACTCAACACTATCAAAATGCTTCGTAATTTTCTCAACTCTATTTTGGTCACCAACAAATATGATGTCTTTTGCAATTTGTTCTGGTTTCAGATTGATGTGATAAACACTACCATCTGGATTTAATATTAATTCTGAATCTTTTATCATTTTATATTTAATTGATAATGGATAGTTGAAAATTGATAATTATAAAAATTGTCAATTATCAATTGTTAATTAGTAATTGTTTTAACCTCCTACACGTTTTGTTTTAAAACCTTTTTCTTGTAATAATTTCATTATTTTATCGCGATAATCCCCTTGAATGATGATTTCTCCATCTTTAAAACTTCCGCCTACAGCTAATTTACTTTTGATTTCTTTAGCTAAGAGTTTGAAATCTTCGTCTTCGCCTTCATAACCTGAAATAATAGTAGTAGGTTTTCCTTTTCGTTTTTCGTACTTACAAATCATGGGTTCTTTTTGAACAAATAATTCGTGCTCTTGTTCTTCAATTTCTTCAGGTTCATTTGAGGGTTGATGATCCGGAAAAAGTTTTTTTAATTGGTCTTGTAAATCCATAAGGTAAAAGTACAAAAAGTAAAAATTCCAAACTCCAAAATTAATTGGAATTTGGAACTGTAATTTATTTAAAAATTAATTATTTCTTGATTAATCCTAATTCCACTAAGCGCTCGTGTAAAAACTCGCCAGCTGTAATGTCTTCATATAATTTAGGATTGTTTTCATCAATACATTGAGGTAAACAATTTAAGCTCATATCGCTTACCGGATGCATAAAGAATGGAATAGAGTAACGAGAAGTTCCCCACAATTCTCTTGGTGGGTTTACCACTTGGTGAATCGTAGATTTTAACTTGTTATTTGTATGTCGAGATAACATGTCACCAACATTAATCATTAACTCATCAGGTTCTGCCATAGCATCAATCCAATCGCCATTATGATTTTGAACTTGTAAACCTTTACCTTGTGCGCCCATTAAAAGTGTAATCAAATTGATGTCACCATGAGCAGCAGCTCTAACAGCACCTTCTTTAGGTTC
>JACXVH010000302.1 GCA_014763515.1 Flavobacteriaceae bacterium | reverse complement strand
TTGAAATGGTTTCGCCAATAACAATAATTCTATCAATATTATTTCGTTGTAAAATGGAACCTACTTTTTCATACAATTTTTCAGTTGGTAAACCGCTTTGAAAGATATCAGAAAGGATAATCGTTTTCTTTGGATGTAATTTTTGTTGTTCTAGAAAATCGAGAGCAATTTTTAGCGATTGGTAATCAGAAGAATACGAATCGTCAATTAAAACGCAATTATTAATTCCTTTTTTAGCTTGTAAACGAATTTCAACCGGATACAAATTAGCAACTCGCTCTTGAATTTTCTCAACACTAACTTCTAAATATAAAAGTGTAGCAATGCAAGTCACACAATTTTTAATACTTATTTCATCTGAAAAGGGAATAGTAACTACAAAAGAATTACTGTTATAATTAACTTTTAATTGATTTTCCTGAAGTTTCTCTACAAAAACAGTTGCATTTTTATTGGTAAAACTCCAAGTGATTTTTTCACAATCGATGCGATTTTCAATTTCATCATTTTGTTCCAAAACAACAACTTTACAATTTTTGAAGAGTTTTGTTTTTTCAAGCAACTTTTCGTTTTGTGAACTAAAACCTTCATCGTGAGCACTTCCTAAATACGTAAAAATTCCAATTGAAGGTTGGATAATGTCTTCCAAAACTTCCATTTCGTTTTTTTGCGAAATTCCCGCTTCAAAGATTCCAAAATTATGGTGTTCATTAATTCCAAAAATAGATAATGGAACACCAACTTGCGAATTGTAACTTTTTGGACTTCTTACAATAGAAAAATCTGGACTCAATAAAAAATTCAACCATTCTTTCACAATGGTTTTTCCGTTGCTTCCTGTTATTCCAACAACTGGGAATTCAAATAATCTACGATAATATTTTGCCGTTTCTTGAAGCGCTTTTTTTGTGTCTTCTACAATAATAAAATTTGCTTTTCCTTCTAAATTATTTGGAATAAATTCAACAACAAAATTAGAAACACCTTTGGCTATTAAATTTTCGATAAAATTATGCGCATCATGATTGGTTCCTTTTAAAGCAAAAAAAAGTGTTCCGTTACTATTTTGAAGCGAACGACTATCGATAGATACGTTTTCAACAATAAAATCTCGAAACGAACCTGAAGTTTTGGCGTTTAGATGGCTTATTATATTTTTTATGGAAAACGTCAAATTATTTATTGTCCTCTTTTTGTTCTTTCATTGCTCTATAAAATGCAGCACGACTCAATGGTTCGTATTCTTCTGTTTCACCTAATAAAACCAACTTGTCATTTTGTGCTTTACGATAGCTGTAATTAGCAAGGTTGCCTGTGCGTGTACAAACCGCATGAACTTTGGTAACGTATTCTGCTGTTGCCATTAAAGCTGGCATGGGTCCAAATGGATTTCCTTTAAAATCCATATCTAAACCTGCTACAATTACTCTAATTCCTTGGTTTGCTAAATCGTTACAAACGGCTACAATTTCATCATCAAAAAATTGAGCTTCATCAATTCCCACTACATCGCAAGTTTGTGCTAAAATTCTAATATTTTCAGCTGCAGGAACTGGTGTAGAACGAATTTCATTTGCATCGTGAGAAACTACCATTTCGTCATGATAACGAGTGTCTATGGCAGGTTTAAAAATTTCTACTCTTTGTTTGGCAAATTGGGCACGTTTTAGTCGTCGAATTAACTCTTCGGTTTTACCAGAAAACATGGATCCGCATATTACTTCAATCCACCCAAATTGTTCTTGCTGATTTACTGTATTTTCGAGAAACATTTTGTATCTTTCGGACGTTTATTTGTAATTTGCTTTACTTTTGTAAGCAAAACAAAAATAGTGAAAAACCAACCATAATTTCAACTGCAAGAAATAAAGTTATGAAGAAAAAGTTAGAAGCCGAGTTAATTAGCATTGCACACAGAGTGTTAAAATTAAAAAATCGTTC
>JACXVH010000301.1 GCA_014763515.1 Flavobacteriaceae bacterium | reverse complement strand
AGGAAGAGAAAAATTACCACCGCACAAACCTTTGATTTTTGTTGCAAATCATCAAAGTTTATATGACATACCTCCATTTATATGGTTTATGAGAGCTTGGCATCCGAAATTTATTAGTAAAAAAGAATTAGGAAAAGGAATACCAAGCGTTTCGTATAATTTAAGATATGGTGGAAGTGCTTTAATAGATCGTAAAGATCCTAAACAGGCATTACCCGAAATTAAAAAATGTGCCGAATTAATTAACAATAATAATTATTCGGTTGTGATATTTCCTGAAGGAACAAGAAGCAAAACAGGAATACCAAAACCGTTTTCGGTTAATGGATTAAAAATGCTATACAAATTTGCACCTGATGCTTACTTTGTTCCAGTTACAATAGAAAATTCATGGAAAATGACCCGTTACGGACAATTTCCACTTGGAATAGGAAATAGATTGAAATTTACTGTTCACGAGCCTTTAAAAATTTCAGATTATAGCTTTGAAGAAATTTTCGAAAAAACAGAAAAAACTGTAAAAAATAACTTAACCTAATACAAAATTACAATGTCTATTAAAAATGTACGCTTGGAAGTAATGCAATTTCTTGAAAAGAAGATAGATTCTTTTATGAAAGAATTCTTGATTCCTGTAGAGAAAATTTGGCAACCAAGTGATCTTTTACCTAATTCAGAGAACGAAAATTTTCTAGAAGAAGTAAAAGAATTAAGAGCAATTGCTAAAGATTTACCTTACGATTTTTGGGTATCTTTAGTAGGTGACACGATAACAGAAGAAGCTTTGCCAACCTATGAATCTTGGCTTATGGAAGTTGAAGGAGTCGATAACGAAGGAAGAAATGGCTGGAGTAAATGGGTTCGCCATTGGACGGGTGAAGAAAATCGTCATGGAGATGCACTAAACAAATATTTATACCTTTCGGGAAGAGTAAATATGCGCGAAGTTGAAATGACAACACATCATTTAATTAACGATGGTTTTGACATTGGCACTGGAAAAGATCCTTATAAAAACTTTGTCTACACTTCTTTTCAAGAACTTGCCACTTATGTTTCTCATAACAGAGTTGCTCAAATTGCTAGAAAATTTGGCGATAAAAAATTATTTAAGATGTGTAATTTAATTGCTGGAGACGAAATGCGTCATCATTTAGCCTACAGTGAATTTATAAATCAAATTTTCAAAGTTGATCCAAGTGAAATGATACTAGCTTTTGAACATATGATGAAAAGAAAAATTACAATGCCTGCTCATTTTTTAAGAGAATCTGGCGAAAAAATTAATACTCTTTTTGAAGAATTTTCTAACTCAGCACAGCGTATAGGTGTTTATACTTCAAACGATTATGTTGAAATTTTGGAAAAATTAATTGTAAAATGGGAAATTGACAAAATAAATGGTTTAAATGACCAAGCTGAAAAAGCTCGAGATTATATCATGAAATTGCCAACACGTTTAAAGAGAGTTTCTGAAAGATTAGTAGTACCTGAAAATCCATATTCTTTTAAATGGGTCGAAGCTGGTGCTATGTAATATGAAATTAAATCCTTTCCTTTGTGAAAGGATTTTTTTTTGAATGATACTTAGTAGAACCATACAATTTGTAAAACAAACTTTAGAACACGCAGAAGGTGGCCATGATTGGTTTCACATAGAACGTGTTTACAAAAACTCTATCAAAATTGCTGAAAACGAAGATTGTAACCTTTTAGTAGTACAACTTGCTGCTTTATTGCACGATATTGCCGATTCAAAATTTCATAATGGAGATGAAACTATAGGACCAAAAGTGGCTCGCGAATTTTTAGAACAAGAAGATGTTGATATAAAAACAATTGAGGAAGTAATAGCTATTATTGAAAACATTTCTTTTAAGGGTGGAAATTTCGAGAAAAAATACAATTCTATTGAACTTGACATTGTTCAAGATGCTGATCGATTAGA
>JACXVH010000012.1 GCA_014763515.1 Flavobacteriaceae bacterium | reverse complement strand
CCTTGGAACCCAGAATTAGTCAACACGTTGCACAAAGTGAACTTAATTAAAATTGATGATGAGGGTCGCGTACGAATTGAGTTTGTAAATGAACTAGTTTAATGAAAAATTACTTATAAAAAATACCCCAAATAGTGTCAAACTATTTGGGGTATTTTTTATAAGTATAAACTATTTAATTACAACTTGGATCAAGGTACTTTCTTAATCTTGTTGGCGATGTGAAATCATCTGAACAATCAGGTACACCTAATCTATCATCATAAGGAGTTAATGGATCATCTACTGCAGCACCTTCGTAAGGATATCTAGCTGTTTTAATTTCACCATTATCATCATATTCAAATTCAATCTCAAATTTAGTTCTTTTGTAGTCATTATCATCATCTTGATCATAAAAGTCAGGGATTTTATCACCATCAGTATCATCATTAAAGAAATTGTTATCACCATTTAAGTCTTCATAAATCGACAAAATGCCATCTCCCTCATGATCTCTTCTTTTTACTCTAAATAATTTAATCTCAAACATAATGGGAGCATATTGACCAATCCCAATATTAACTTGATTAAAATAGGCTAATCCAGATGGAATAAAAACAATTACATGGCCGTAATCAAAATGATTAACAGTTCCGTCAGGATTAACAGTAGAACTTCCTTCTGGTTCTGCATTTATAAGAGATAATATTTGCCTAAAGCCTGATACCGCTGATACTGAACTTTCAGGAAATGAAGACCAAAAACCTACATTATTTTGATCAAAAACTTCATTATCTAAATTCCATCCTTTGTAAGCTATGTAAGTTGAATCTACACTAGTAGGATGCATTCCTCCTCCTTCATTAATTAGGATATAGTATAATTTATAATCAACGGGATCATCATTATCTCCATCAGTATAAATAGATTTTCTAGTATCATTCTTTACAGTTATATATTGAAGTCTGTAAGGATTTCCTGTATCTCCCAATGAACTCCATATAGATGACTCTCCATTCTCAATTGCCTTAACACTAAAGTCACTTGTATCTAAGTAATTATTTTGCAAATAATCTTCAATATCTACTATATTCTCATCATATACCTCTTGACGATCACGAATTTTAACAGAGTTTGAGTCATCTTTATTACATGAAACAAGTAAAATTGAGAAAATCAATAAAAAATAAATCGTAAACTTTTTCATTTTCATTTTAAAAAATTATAGGCGCAAGATACAATTTTCCTGTATTTTTGTATGGATATTAACATTGTTTTTTGTTTTTAAGATGAGAATTGATAAATATTTATGGTGTGTTCGTTATTTTAAAACGAGAAGTATTGCTACAGAGGCTATTAAAAAAGGACATGTTTCGGTAAACGGACAAACTGCAAAAGCATCTCGAGAAGTATTTCCAATGGATAAGATTGTCTTAAGAAAAGATCAAATTAATTACGTAATAAAAGTTTTAGATATTCCACTTAATCGTATTGGCCCTAAATTGGTAGATATTTACAGAAAAGACGAGACTCCAGCAGAAGCTTTTGAACATTTAGAACTATTAAAACTTAGTAAAGAACACTACAGAGCTAAAGGAACTGGTAGACCCACTAAAAAAGATCGTAGAGACATTTATGATTATTTAGATGACGATAATTTAGAAGAAAATGAAACTGAATAAAGAATACTGGGAAGCACGTTATTTGAATAATGAAACTGGTTGGGATGCCGGAAGTATTACAACTCCATTAAAGAAGTATATAGATCAAATAACTGATAAATCAATAAGAATATTAATTCCTGGCGCCGGAAATGGCTATGAATTTGATTACTTAGTTTCAAAAGGTTTTCATAATGTATGGGTTATCGATATTGCTCAGCAGCCTTTAGAAAACTTAAAACAAAGAAATCCAAAATTTGAAAAACATTTTATTCACAAAAACTTCTTTGAGCTTGAAGATTCTTATGATTTGATAATTGAACAAACCTTTTTTTGTGCTTTAAATCCCGAATTAAGAAAAGAATATGCTAAAAAAATGTATAATTTGTTAAATTTAAATGGCAAAATTAGTGGTTTACTTTTCGATTTTCCCTTAACGGAAGCCGGTCCGCCTTTTGGAGGAAGTTATGATGAATATTTAAATTTATTTGATGAATTATTCCAAATAAAAACATTAGAAAAATCATATAATTCTATAAAACCAAGAGATGGAAAAGAACTCTTTTTTATCTTTGAAAAAAAATAACAATACTACTATGCAAAATATAATTTTAAATCAGGAACAAATAGCACACATATCTAAAAGAATTAGTTATCAAATTTATGAGACTTTTGTGGATGAAAACGAAATTATATTAGCAGGAATTGCTTCAAATGGTTATCAATTTGCTGAAAAAATAGCAAAAGAACTTTCACTAATAAGTGATTTAAAAATTACACTTTGCGAAGTAAAAATAAACAAACAAAATCCGCAGGAAAAAGTTACTACATCTATACCTGTAACTGAATATAAAAATAAAGGATTGGTTTTAATAGACGATGTTTTAAATTCTGGCACAACATTAATCTACGGAGTTAAACATTTTTTAGATGTACCACTTAGTAAATTTAAAACGGCTGTTTTAGTAGATAGAAGCCACAAAAAATATCCCGTTAAAGCCGATTTTAAAGGAATTTCTTTATCTACTTCTTTACACGAACATGTACAAGTAGTTTTCGAAGAGTCTAATGCTTTTGCTTACTTAGAATAAGTAGCGATTATTTTATCACTAATTTCTTTTATACTTTTATTTTCAGTTGAAATGATATGTTTTGATTGTAAATAATAGTAGTTTCTATCGAATAGGTGTTTTCTTACGAATTCGTCTAAGTCTTCATTTGATAAATTTGCAATAATCGGACGTTTTTCTTTTTCGTTTTTAAGACGAGAAACCAAAGCTTCTACAGACATTTTAAGATAAAACGATGAAATGTCCTTATTTTGAAGAAAAACGTGGTTATTTGCATAACATGGTGTTCCGCCACCTAATGCTAATATAAAATCATCGTTATCTTCTAAAAAATCATTTAATATTTCATGTTCTATTTTTCTAAAATAGATTTCACCCTTAGTTTCAAAAATATTTTTAATAGAAGTTTGTTCTCTTTTTTCAATAATTACATCTAAATCATAAAAGGGAATTCCTACAATTTTAGAAATTTCTTTTCCAATTGTAGACTTACCCGAACCCATATAACCAACTAACACTATTTTCATATATAAATAAACTCCTATAAATAAAGCAGTTAAAAATTAATTTGTAAAAAAAGCAAATTTATAAGAAAAAAACCATTGAAATATAAAATTAACGTCTTATATTTGCACCCGCAATAAGGAAATGATTTGACTCCGTAGCTCAGCTGGTAGAGCATTACACTTTTAATGTAGGGGTCCTGGGTTCGAGCCCCAGCGGGGTCACTAATCATTTCCTTATAAGCAAGACTCCGTAGCTCAGCTGGTAGAGCATTACACTTTTAATGTAGGGGTCCTGGGTTCGAGCCCCAGCGGGGTCACAAAGAAGTTATTCGTTTTTCGAATAGCTTTTTTTGTTTATACACATTTGGCCACGTGGAGAAATTGGTAGACTCGCCATCTTGAGGGGGTGGTGTCGCAAGACGTGTCAGTTCGAATCTGATCGTGGTCACAAAAAAAAGCCTTGATTATTCAAGGCTTTTTTGTTTTATTTCTTTATTAAAGCATCTTTCAATGGTTTGAGTTGTTCCATATCTAAATCAGCTTTTTTAATTACTTCTATTAAATTAAGAACGGTATTTGGTGTCATATTATCACCAAGGACACGAGCAACAACAAATCCAGAAGCTTCAGAACCATATAAGACAAATTCATCAATTTTATCTTCATTTCCTAGCATGTAAACTGAAGCTCCTTGTTTACTGTTTCCAAACTTCATTAATTGTTCATAATTACCATCTTTTAAAATATTCTTTACTTCCGTTGCTTCTTTACCTAATTTTGAAGGATCTAAAGAATCATTTTTAAAAGCCAAAATATTTAATTTATCGAATGAATTTAGAGCTTCTTTTTCTTCACTTGATAAACTTAATTTATCAGTATTAATAAAACTTGATGCTAAGTCTACTTGTATGAAATCTGACGATTCAGAATTTTCTACAAAATATTTTTGTAATGTTGGTTTAGTTGTACAACTTACTAAACTAACCAATAATAATGCTAAAAGAATATTTTTCATTTTATTATATTTATTGAAGTGATTGAATAATTTGTTCTTCTTTTTCGGAAAGTGGGATGGCATTATTTTGCTTCCAATATTCTGTTTTAATTTGAGTTCCGTTTTCATATAAACTTCTTCCTTCAAATAGTTTTTCACTTACAGGAATACTTACATTTACGTCGTGATATTTTGTAATAGCCAAATCGCTCGTAAATTTTAAACGGTCGTCTACTTTTTTTCCAAACTTTAAATATAAATCGACATATAATTTTTTATAACGCGGAATATATTTACCATTTGAAAAGTTGTATTGTTGTCTTATTTCAAAATCATATAATCCATATTTAAACAACAACATATTTTTTACTTTAATATATTTTTTATGTTTCTCGCTTAATTGCAAATTAATATCTAAAACTACTTTGTTAACTGGATCATAAACTACTTCTCCTGTAATTAATTCTTCTTCTACTTCAGGTTTAGGAATAACTTTTACAACTTCTAATCTATTTCCTTGAGCATCCTTTCTACTTTTAATTTCGAAGTCATACTTTTCGGTATTTTTTTTACTTGTTGTAATTTCCTTTAAATTTTTGAAAGTATAAAATGAATTTACTGCATCTTGAATATTAAAAAAAGAATCTAAATCAGATAAATCGGCTTTTCCATTTTTCTCAATTTCATCAGCGGCCGTAATTTGGAATGCTCTGCTTTGCTCAACTTCTAAAAATGATTTTACTTTTTCTTTTCTTTTTGGTTCCAAATAAAAATTAATTAAACCATCTGAAAATTTAGAATACTTATTATTAACCATAACAAATTCGCGGTAATATGTTTCTAATTCTATATTCTTGTTCAAATATCCAAGTGAATTATATAATACGCTATTTAGTATTTCAGAAGCGGGTTTATCAGTTATAATAAACTCTTCTAATTCTACAACATCAGTTTCTAAATAAAAATTTGAAACATCATTTGTTACTTCAACAGTATTTAAAACTATTTTTTTATATCCTAAACAATATATTTCGATAGTTTTTGCTTGCTCTGAAAAATAAAACTTAAACTTACCTTCATTGTTTGAATAGGTCCCTTGTAAACTTTCTGGCGAATAAATGGATACAAAGGGTACACTTTCATTAGTCTCTTTATCTAGTATAATTCCTTCTAAAGATTTAGTTTGAGCCGAAATTATATTTACCAAAGTAATGAACAATAAGTAGTAAATGTTTTTCATAGATTTTTTGTTATAGTATAGTTGTAAAAGAAGCAATTACATTTGGTAATTGCTTCAGTTTATTAAGAGTTTAAATTGCTTATTTTTTCCCCTTTGAAGCTTTATCTAACTCAGCTCCACCAGGAAGATTCATTTTTTCTGTTAAAGCAGAAATTTCATCTAAATTAAAATTTCCTGTTAACGATAAAACAACGGTTTGGTTATCTTTTCCGTTTGGTGTGTCTATAAACATTAATAATTCTTTTACAATGTTTTCTGAAGCACCAGATTTTACGTAAATATTTACTTTTTTACCTTCGTCGTTAACACGCATTAACTCTTCTAATGGATTTGATTTAAGATAACTAGTAACTGTAGATTTCATTTCGCCAGCTACTTTTGTATTATTTGTTGTAAATACTTTTAAGTTATCTAACTTCTTAAGTAAATTCATATATTGTTGTACTTCTTTATCTTTAGTATCAACTTTAACTTTACTCATCATTTCAAACATTTTCTTGTTCACAATAACAGTTGTAACACCATCTTTGTCTTCAAACTTATCAAAAGCCGATTGTGAAAACGCAACAGTACTTGAAATAAAAAATGCTATACTTAAAATTAAATTTTTCATCTTATTGTTATTTAAAAATTGATTTTTTTGTTTGTTCATATTCATTTAAAACTGCCATACTTTCTACTCCTTTATTCATTTCACTAGAAACCATTTCTAATGCTTTTTGTGTTTCTACTAAAGCTTCTTCCGGAGAAGAAAATGTTCCTAAAGCGGGATCTGAATTTTGGTTGTAATTAAAATATAGTAATGTTCCAAAAAGAGCTACTAAACTTGCCGCAACACCAATCCATTTTACATAATTTTGTTTTCTAGGTTGTAATGGAAGATTTTTCGTAAACTGTATTTCTTTTTGATTTTGAAAGTTTACAAACATTGGTTTTAATTGTTCCAATTCGGGTGCAACTAAATCAGAAGAAAAGTAGGCCTTTAATTCTTTTTCTTCGGTAATATTTGTATTTCCTTCAAAATATTTTTCCAGCAATATTTCAATTCGTCTTAATTCCATAATTATGTTTTGCTGTTAATTGTTCTCTTATTGTTTTTCTTGCTCGCGATAGCGCTACTCTTACTGCTGTTTCTTGCATCTCTAAAGCTTTTGCTATTTCTTCAAACTCATATTCTTCTATATCGCGCATTTGAATAATAATTCGTTGTTGTTCGGGTAATTCGTTAATTATTTTTTCTACCCAACTCCAACTGTCTCTATTTTCAACATTTGCTTCAACATCGTCTCGAACATCTTTATAGTTATTATGAACTATTTGCAAATTTGATGCCCTTTTCGATTTTAATTGATCTAAACAATAATTTTTTGTCATAGTTACTGCTAATGCTTCTACACTATTGTATGTTTTCAAATTATCGTTTCTATTCCACAATCTCACTAAAACCTCTTGAGTTGCATCTTCCGCTTCCTCTGTACTGATTAGCATTCTTTTTGCCAATCTGAAAAGTTTATCTTTAAACGGCGAAATTAGTTGTATGAACTCTTGTTGTTTCATTTAAATTAGCTTGTTATAGTTGAGACGAATGAAATATTCTTTTGTTACAAAAAAAATGAGGTTTTAGAAAAAAATCTAAAACCTCATAAAGTTAATTAAAATTAAAAATTACTAAAACTTAAAGTTTAATCCTAATTTAAAGTTTCTACCTCTTGTATTGTATCCTATTGCTTCAACATAATCTTCGTTGAAAATATTTGATACCGAACCAAAAACATTTAATCTGTTTTTTATTAAATTATAATTTAACGTTGCATTAATCAAAGAATAAGCATCTAAATTAATTCTAGTTGTAGCAAAAGTATCATTGTCGTAATAAGCATCTTTTCTGTTTGAAAAATATTGGAAACCAATTACTGAATTAAATCTACTTGTAATTTGTGAAACAATTTCAGCATTTACTTTATGCTTTGGTATTAATAACCCAACTACATCTTCTACTTGAGTAAATGTGTAATTTGCTTTAAAATTAAATAAATCAATTGGTTTATATGTTACATTTACTTCAACACCTTTTGCATTAATTTTGTTATCGAAATTTGCATAGAATGAATTCCAATTAATATCTGTAAAGAAATCTACTTTATTTTTCTCTTGACGGTAAAAAGCTACTGCATTTAATACAAATTTGTTGTTTAATAAAATTGTTTCGAAACCAGCTTCAGCAGTTGCATTTTCTTCTGGTTTTAAATCTAAATTACCATAAGGCCCGTAAACCTGATACAAACTTGGCGTAATATAAGCCGTACTGTAAGAAGATAAAATTCGAACTGGTAAATTGCTAAACTTATAACTTGGGTTAAAGTTGTAAACTACTTGATTTCCATATTCGCTATGAATATTTAAACGAGCACCAGCATTTACATTTAAGCCAAAATCAGAATTATAAACTGCTGTTACATAAGGATCTATTATGTTAAAATGTGCTAAATCATTGGTAAGATTTGTATAAGCATCTTTTTGCTCCATGTCGAAATATTGTGCTTGAACTCCAGTTAAAACATATAAACTAGATAATACATTATATTTATTAATAATATCAACATTAGCATTTCTAGAACTATAATTATATGAATCAACAGTTCCTGCCCAAGTATTAGTAATAGCTAAATTTCTGTCTATTGTTGCTGCGCTAGAATTAACTAATAACTCGCCTTTATTATATTTATAAGATGCATTTAAACCTGCTCTAAATTGCTCAGATGCTGATTTATTATTTAAATCATCACTAGAACTTGACGCTCCTCCATAAGGATTATCGAAAGTATTTTTGAACTTGTCGTAGTTACCAAATAAAGTTAATGCAAACTTATCGTTGAATTTGTAACCAAATTTTTGAATAACATTAATTCTAGAAAAAGAATCGCCTTCGTAGTTTTTTCCTCTTGCTTCTGAAAAGTTTTTATTCTCTTTGCTGTTAATCATTGTAAGATAATTGAACTTTTTTAGGGTTCCATTAAAAGATAGACCTTGTTCAAAATCATTTGCATCGATTGCCGATTTATCTTGATTATTTAAAGTTCCAATATTCCAATACGCATTACCTGATATCTTATCTTGAGCCGATTTTTTTAAAGTAATGTTAATTACTGCTGCTGCTGCACCAGTTCCATACAAAGTACTTGACGACCCTTTTAAAATTTCAATTCTTTCGATTTGTTCAACAGGAATTAATCTTAAATCATATTCTAAATTAATCAATGAAGCATCAGTAACGGGAACACCATCAATGTAGATTACAACTTGACGATTTCTACCACCTCTTACATAAACACCTTGATTTTTACCACTAAAACTTTGACTTCCGTTTACTTCAACTCCAGCCACTTGCGACAAAACATTAGCTAAAGATTGTCCTTGTTTTTTTTGTAAATCTTCAGCAGTAATTACTTCAATAATTTTACCTGAATTTTCTCTTTTTTGTTCGAATTTAGTATCCGAAACTACTACTTCTTTTAATTGATTAATTTGTAAAGAATCTTTTTCTTGTGCACACAAAGATGCATTGGCTGCTAATGCCAAAATACTAACATAAATAAATTTTTGGTTCATTTTTTAATAAATAATTTTAATAATCTTGGGAGAAAAGCAAAGTTTACCCATACTCAAACTTTTAGTCCCGAAAGTTTGTTACTCTAGCGAAATAGGCAGGTCTCCTGGCTTGCGTCTTGTTATTCACCTTCTCATTCGTAAACGAACAATGGTATTGTAGAAAATAACAAGCTTTATAGCTTACAGTTGCGGGTACAGCTCAAGATTTGATTTTTGATTTTTGAAATTCAATTTTAGATTTCAGAACATTCTAAAATCTAAAATTGTTAATCATCAATCTTAAATTCTCACTTGATTCCCTTTTAATGAAGTACAAAAAAATGCACCTCAACCTTAATTCGGGTGCAAATATAGAAGTTTTTTAATTAAAAATGAATCACTTTTTCTTATTCATTTTTCGCCAAAGCCATATAAATCCAATAATAAAATGTGCTAATATGATTGTGGCTACTGCAGCCATAAAAGAAGGATTATCTCTCATTTTATAAATTTTATACAAAAATAAGATTTCCTACAAAAAATATAGTAGCTTTTGTTACTTATCACTTTTACTTTACTTTTGCTAAAAATATTTAACATGAAATTTAAATTTTTTCTTCTTGTATTTATTCCTTTTTTCATTCAATGTAAGCAAGAAGTTACTAATGAAACTCGAAGCATAAAAAATGAACTTATTACTGATGCTGAAGGAATCTCTATCGCTAAATACTCTAATTTTTCAATAGTTACCATTAAAAACATTTTCCCCGAGGCAGTTGAAAACTATTCTTATGTTTTACATAAAAAAGGAGTTCAAATACCAGATAGTTTAAAAAAATTAACAAGCATTGAAGTTCCTGTAAAAAAGATAATTGTAACATCAACTACGCATATTCCTTCAATTGAAATGTTAAATATGGAAAATTCTATTATAGCATTTCCTAATACTAATTATATTTCTTCTGAAAAAACACGTCAATTAATTAACAGCGGTAAAATTCGTGAAATTGGTAATAACCAAAGTTTAAATACCGAGGTAATTTTAGACCTTCAACCCGATGTTATGGTAGGATTTAGTGTTGATGGCGACATGAAAACGTATAAAAATTTAGAACGTTTAGGTCAAAAAATCATTTTAAATAGTGACTGGACCGAAAAAACTCCTCTAGGAAAAGCAGAATGGATAAAGTTTTTTGGTGCCTTATATGATAAAGATGTTGAAGCTGAAAAAATTTACTCTCAAATTAAAAACGATTATAACCAAGCAAAACAATTGGCAACAAATTCTAAAACTTTGCCTACAATTATGGCAGGAAGTATTTATGAAGATCAATGGTTTTTACCTCAAGGCGATAGCTGGGCAGCTTACTTTTTAAATGAAGCACATAGTAATTATTTATGGAAAGATTCTAAAGGAACTGGAAGCCTTTCATTATCGTTCGAATCTGTTTTAGATAAAGCAAAAGATGCCGACTTTTGGATTGGTCCAGGTCAATTTACCTCAATTGAAGAAATCTTAAACTCAAATCCAAATTACAGTCATTTTAAAGCTGTGCGTGAAAAAAATGTCTATTCATTTAGTTCTAAAAAAGGGGTAACTGGTGGCGTTATTTATTATGAACTAGCCCCAAATAGACCCGATTTAGTATTAAAAGATTTAATCAAAATATTACATCCTGAAGTATTACCTAATTACGAACTTTACTTTTTTGAAAAGTTAGATTAATGCAAACCGAAAATAAAAATAAACTATTATTTACACTGCTAATTATAGCCGTGACATTTTTGTTTTTTACCAATATTAGTTTGGGTTCAGTAACTATTCCTTTTCAAGATATTTTTAATGGATTATTAGGAAAATCGATGCAAAAGGAAAGTTGGGAAATTATTCTATACAACTTTAGATTACCAAAGGCAATTACTGCAATTCTTGTTGGTATAGGTTTAGCAACCTGTGGTTTATTAATGCAAACCTTGTTCAGAAATCCTCTTGCTGGACCATATGTTTTAGGATTAAGCTCAGGGGCAAGTTTAGGTGTAGCTTTAATTATTTTAGGTTCAGGATTGTTACACGCTTCTATTGCTCATTATTTTTTATCGGGTTATGGTTTAATACTCGCTTCAGGATTAGGTAGCTTTTTTGTTTTTATGGCTGTAATTATTGTAGCCAATAGAATTAAAGATACTATGAGTATTTTAATTGTGGGATTAATGTTTAGTAGCTTTACAAGCGCAATAGTATCTATTTTGTCCTATCTTTCTACTGCCGAACAGTTACAGAAATACACTTTTTGGGCAATGGGAAGTATTAGCAATTTAGCTTGGAAAGATATTATAATCTTATCTTTCCTAGTTGTTATTGGTTTATTAATTACACTATTAGTTTTAAAACCTTTAAATGCTTTACTGTTAGGCGAACGCTATGCAAAAAGCATTGGAATTAATTTTTCTAAAACTAAATACTTCATCATAATTGCAACAAGTATTTTAGCCGGAAGCATTACCGCTTTAGTTGGACCAATTGGTTTTATTGGATTAGCGGTTCCACATATTTCAAAACTAATTTTCAAAACGAGTAATCATTTTATATTATTTGGAAGTACTTTATTAATTGGAGCAATTGTAATGCTAATTTGCGATACTATTGCACAACTACCAGGAAATGATATAACTTTACCCATCAACGCAATTACTTCAATTTTTGGAGCGCCAATTGTTATTTGGTTATTATTACGTAAAAGAAAAATTCAATTGTAATGACACAGCCTATTTTAAATATCAAAGATTTAACAATTGGATACCAAAAAGGAAAATCTCAAACTGTTACTCAATCCAATATTAATTTATCTTTAGATAAAGGAAAATTAGTTGCTTTAATTGGTAAAAATGGAATAGGAAAATCTACATTTTTAAAAACCATTACTCGAATTATTGAACCTATTTCGGGTACAATTCAACTTAATAATAAAAATCTAAATCAATATTCTGTTATAGAACTAGCACAAGAAATGAGTTTAGTTCTTACAGAAACTCTTCCACCAAGTAATTTAACAATTTATGAAATTGTAGCTTTAGGAAGACAACCTTACACCAACTGGATTGGAAGTTTAACAGAAGAAGATCAAGACAAAATAAAACATGCAATTGAACTAACAGAGATTTCTGAGTATTGCAATAAACGCTATTATGAAGTAAGCGATGGCCAATTACAAAAAGCTATGATCGCAAGAGCACTAGCGCAAGATACTTCTATAATTATTTTAGACGAACCTACTACTCACTTAGATTTAGTACATAAAATTACCTTACTAAAACTATTACAAAAACTTACACACGAAACAAGAAAAACTATTTTATACTCAACACACGATTTAGATTTAGCTATTCAATTAGCAGATGAAATGATTGTTTTTACTGAAAATAATATTTACCACAATCAACCTTGTAATCTAATAAATGAGGGAGTTTTTGATAAAATTTTTCAAAATGAAGATGTTGTTTTCGATTCAACTATTGGTAAATTTAGATTAAAATAAACCTCAAAATGGGCTTTTATACTTATTTTTACTAAAAAATAAGCTTATGAAAAAAACATTTTATTTACTATTGTTAGTAACAAGTTTAGTTAATGCACAACTTACAAAAATCACTTACTTTGACAAGGATCAAAAACTTGAAGGATTTTTTATAAAAGCCAAAGTTGCTAATCCAAAAAACATTGGTATTTTAATTCTTCCAGCTTGGATGGGAATCGACGAACATTCTAAAGAAGTTGCCGAAGATTTATCAAAACTAGGTTATCATGCTTTTGTAGCCGATATTTATGGTGTAGATAAACGGCCTAAAAATACTTCTGAAGCGGGACAAATTGCAGGTTACTTCAAAACTAATTATGCCGAATATCAAAAGAGAATTCAATTAGCTTTAGACCAATTAATTAAAAATGGTGCCAATAAAGATGAAATTGCCGTAATTGGATATTGTTTTGGCGGAACCGGAGTTTTAGAAGCAGCGCGCGCTCATTTTAATGTAAAAGGAGTCGTTTCTTTCCACGGCGGTTTAGGCAAAGACGATTCAAGAACAACTGAAAAAATCACAACCAAAGTCTTAGTTTTACATGGAGTCGATGATCCTTATGTTCCTCAAAATGAAGTTTTGGCTTTTCAAGACGAAATGAAAGCTGCAAAAGCCGATTGGCAAATGGTTTATTATGCTAATGCTGTGCATGCGTTTACTCATAAAGATTTGGATACCGATAATAGTAAAGGTGCCGCGTACAACGAATTGGCAGACAAAAGAAGTTGGATTGCCATGAAAGATTTTTTTAACGAAATTTTTAAATAAAAAAAGGTTCAAAATTTGAACCTTTTTTTATTTGTTTTAATTCTGTTTTATTGTTTAACTAATTTTTGAACTAATGTCCCTTTTTGAGATTCAATATTAACGAAATATACACCAGTAAATAAATCAGAAACATTTATTTTACATTCATTATTATTAATAGCCGTTTCTTTAATTATTCTTCCATTGATGTCTAAAATTTTCACATAACTTATTTCAACATTTTCAGAAGCTATGTTTAATTCATTAAAAGCTGGATTTGGATATATTTTAAATCCATTTAATGCAAAATCCTCAGTGCTTAAAGTTGCACTAACTGCAACATCATCAATATTTAATTCAAATTGATCTGTAACGTTATAATGCCTAAAAGCAACATAAACGGTTTGTCCATAAAAAGAAGAAATATCTAACGATTTAGATGCAAAAACACCTGCCCCTCCATTTTGTCCAATAATTTCAGTAAATGAAGTAGAAGAAGCTGCAAAATCGGTAGTTGTATTATTAGTAGCTACATATACAGAATAGTTTTCATCAGGATAACTAGGATCAATACCTCTTGCTAACCATGATAGCTCAATTGTAGTTCCAGCTGGATATGCTGTTAAATCAATTGGATAAGAAATAACCCAATTATCTGGTGTTAATGCGCTAAACGAATCATTATCATAAGAAGCAGAACGCAAACAAGGATTTCCATCAGGATTTCCATCTTGATCCAAATCATAATCAGCAACATCCCAATTAAAACCATCACCATCTTCATCTAATGAATCCCAACAAACATAAACAACTGCAGGGTTTGAAAAGTTTTCTGTAAAAGGTGGAGAAATTGAAGTAGGACAATTTACAACGTTTTCAATTATTTGAAAATCAAAACCGTCAGAATTCCATTCATCTGTCCATTCAAAATAAAAAGTATCCCCTGGTTGAGCTATAAAACTTACCTCGGATAGATAATTTGATGCTCCTAGATTAATATCATCATTACTTGAAATACATACTAATGAACCACAACTACCTGAGTATACATTCAGATAGGTATCATCGCTATTCATCATGCCATCATTTTGAGGTAAATCTGAAGTAATTGTTACAATTCCAGATATATTTGAATTGTATACATACCATTCTGCTGCCGAAGCAGATCCACCGCCACATGCATCTATTAATGTCCCATTTACTATGCCAACTGTAGTAACTCCTGCAGTAGCTGTTAAAGCACTAGCACAAGTATTTTGAGAATTTGCTAAAAAAAAGTTTTCTAATAGGAATACAATAAGTAGAGTTTTTTTCATATTTTAAGAATTTAATTCACTAAAATAAAAAAAAATAATAAATGAAAAACAAAAATAAACTTTTTTAAATCCATTTTTAAATATTAATTAAAAATAATGTTAATTTAATAATTAAATATCAAAAGTAATTGCTTTTTTACTTCACCTGCTTTTAATCCTTCTAAAAAAATATTTCCAACACGAACCCTTATCAAACGTAAGGTTGGAAAACCAACTGCAGCTGTCATTTTTCGAACTTGACGAAATTTACCTTCAGTAACTGTTATGGAAACCCAACTCGTGAGTCCATGACGTTCATCGCGAATTCTTCTGCCTTTACCTATGTAATCTGGTAATTCAGTTATTTGTTTGGCTTGGCAAGGTTTAGTCACATATCGTATGCCTTTAAAACCAATTTCAACTCCTTTTTGCAATTGCTCAATA
>JACXVH010000011.1 GCA_014763515.1 Flavobacteriaceae bacterium | reverse complement strand
TTTCTTCTTTATCGAAAGAGAAAAAAGAATCAGTATTTTTTATTTCGGAATTATAGAATAATTGCATGTGAAAATTACGAATTTAGAATTACGAATTTAAAAATTATAAACCATAAATTACAGACGATAACTTTTTAGAATTCAATTCTTGCTTTTGAAACTACTTTAGAATCACTAAAATTATTTTCTAAATAATTATAATAACCTACAATTCCAATCATAGCGGCATTATCTGTTGTATATTCAAATTTAGGAATATAAGTTTTCCAACCATATTTTGATTCTGCTTCTTTCAATGTTTTGCGAATTCCAGAATTTGCAGAAACACCGCCACCAATAGCAATTTGATTAATTCCAGTTTCTTTTACTGCTAATTTTAATTTATCCATTAAAATAGTAATGATGGTATGTTGAATAGAAGCACAAATATCTGCTTTGTTTTCTTCAATAAAGTTTGGATTTTGAGCCACATTTTTTTGAATAAAATACAGTATTTGAGTTTTTAAACCGCTAAAACTAAAATTCAAACCATCTACTTTGGGTTTTGTAAACTGAAAAGCTTTCGGATTTCCTTCTTGTGCGTATTTATCAATTAATGGTCCGCCAGGATAGGGAAGACCTAGTATTTTAGCTGATTTATCAAACGCTTCACCAACAGCATCATCTGTAGTTTCACCAATAATTTCTAGATCGAAAAAGCTGTTAACTTTTACAATTTGAGTATGACCACCTGATATAGTAAGTGCTAAAAACGGAAATGTTGGTTTATCAAATCCTTCTTCGTCTATAAAATGTGTTAAAATATGAGCTTTCATATGATTTACCGCTACAAGCGGAACATCTAAAGCCATACTTAAGGATTTAGCAAATGAACCACCAACCAATAAAGAACCCATTAATCCTGGTCCTTGAGTGAAGGCTATACAATTTAAACTTTCTTTGTTTATTCCTGCTTTTTTTAACGCTACATCAATTACAGGTACAATATTTTGTTGGTGTGCTCTAGAAGCAAGTTCAGGCACAACTCCGCCATATTCTTCATGTACAGCTTGTCGAGCTACAATATTAGATAATACTTTGTCGTTACATAAAACAGCAGCAGAAGTATCGTCACAAGAACTTTCTATTGCAAGTGTATAAACTTTGGTTGATTCATTCATTTTTAGGCACGAAAATTGCTTAATTACAATTGTAATAATCTTACAAAAAACCTTATTTTTGTTAACTAATACAAGTATAAATCAAAAGAGCAAATTTACAAAATATTACCGCTATCAAAAAAATAAAGAAAATATTACTTCGTAGCATTATTTTTCTGCTATTATTTTTGCTCTTTTTTGGGGTTTTATTGTCTTTACCTTTTGTTCAAACTCAGTTAGGTAAAGTTGCTACAGATAGCTTAAACAAAGAGTTTGGTACCGATATAAATATTGGCATGGTTGCTATATCGCCATTTTTAACAGTAAAACTTGGAGATGTATTAGTAAGAGACCATCATAAAGATACTTTGTTTTATATAAAAAGACTCAACACTTCAATTTTAAATTTTAAAAAATTATACGACAATGGTCATCCATATTTAGGAGATGTAACTTTGCATGGTTTAGATGTTAGACTTGTTCAATATAAAAATGAAGATGAAACTAATCTAGATAAATTTGTTGCTGCTTTTGACGATGGAACACCTTCTTCAGGTAAATTTAGAATGAGTGTAACTACATATAATGTTTACAATAGTAGATTTAGATATATTGATGAAAATTTAGAAAATCCAAAACTATTAGATTTTACTGATCTTAATGGAAAACTAAGCGATTTCTTTATAAAAGGACCAGATGTTACCACAAAAATAAATAAGTTATCGTTTAAAGATCATCGAGGGCTAGTTATTGAAAATTTAGAAGTAAATTTTACTTATACAAAGACAAATATTCTTTTAGAAAACTTAGATGTACATTCAAAAGAGTCACATCTTAAAGGTAGAGTAGAGCTATTGTATAAAAGAGAAGATTTTGCAAATTTTAACGATAAAGTTAATTGGCAAGCAGATATTAAAGAAAGTGTTATTGCAACAAATGATCTAAATTATTTTTATAACGAATTTGGAAAAAATAATAAATTTAAACTTGAAACTGAACTTACAGGAACATTAAATAATTTTTACACTCACAAGTTACATTTAACAGATTCCTATAATTCGGAAATAATTGGAAATATTAACTTCAAAAATTTATTTAAAAAAGAAGAATCTTTCTACATTAATGGTGATTTTGATAAAGTACACTCTAATTATAAAAATTTAGGCAAAATATTACCTAGAATTTTAGGAGAAAATTTGCCAAGTTCGCTTGATAAGTTAGGTGATGTGAATGTTGCAGGATTAATTGAGCTTACCGATAATTATATTAATTCTAATGTTGATTTACATTCAAATATAGGAAGTATAATAGCCGATTTATCGATTCAAGATTTTGGAAATATAGATAATGCTAGTTATCAAGGAACTCTAGATTTAGATAAATTTAATATTGGTGTTCTATTAAACGATTCTTCTTTTAAAAATGTTACGGCAAATGTTTTAGTAAACGGAAAAGGCTTTACCCAAAAATATTTAAATACACTAGTTGAAGGTCATGTAGATCAATTATACTTTAATGGCTATAACTACACTAATATTGATATCGATGGCGCAATGAAAATGCCTTACTTTAAAGGTTATTTTAATAGTAATGATCCCAATCTTAGAATGGATTTTAAAGGACTTTTAGATTTAAGTTCAAAAGTTAAACAATATGATTTTATTTCTCACATAGATTATGCCGATTTAAATGTTTTAAATTTTAATAAAAACGATAGTATATCTATATTTAAAGGAAATATTAACTTAAAAGCAAAAGGAAACTCATTTGATGATTTAGCAGGAATAGTTAATTTAAATAGTGTTTCATATCAAAATAGTAGTAAGCAATTTTTCTTTAATGATTTCAATCTACAGTCAGAATTTGATGAAAACAAAATACGAACCATAACGGTAAATTCTCCAGATATTATTGAAGGTAAAGTAGTAGGAAAATACAAAATCAAACAAGTTAAAAAGATTGTTGAAAATGCTGTCGGAAGTTTATATGCAAATTATTCACCAAATAAACTAGAAAAAGGGCAGTTTTTAGATTTCGATTTTACAATTTATAATAAAATTATTGAAGTTTTTGTTCCTGAAGTTTCAATTTCTGAAAACACAAAAGTAAAAGGAAAAATTAGTGCCGATGAAGGAAAATTTACATTTGATTTTACTTCTCCTAATATTTTAGCTTACGGAAATAAATTTGATAATATTAACATTGAAATCGATAATAAAAATCCGCTATATAACACTTATATTTTAATGGATTCTATTCGAACTAAGCGTTATAAAATATCTGATTTTAATCTCATTAATGTAACTTTAAATGATACACTTTTTGTACATACAGAATTTAATGGTGGAAATAAAAATCAAGATCAATATGCTTTAAACTTATACCATACAATTAATGAAGATAAAAAGTCTATTGTTGGGTTTAAAAAATCAGAATTAAAACTAAGAGAATATCTTTGGTTCATTAATGAAAACGAAACAAACGATAATAAAGTTGTTTTTACAAAAGACTTAAAAAGTTTCAATTTCGAAAAACTAAGTTTGTCTCACAACAATCAAAGAATGAGTTTCTTTGGTAAAATGATAGATTCTACTTATAAAGATTTAAATTTAGCTTTTCACGATGTCGATTTAGAAAAAATTGTTCCAGCTATAGATAGTTTAGAGTTTAATGGTAAATTAAACGGTTTTGCTACACTAAAACAAAACAAAAATGTTTATAAACCTGAATCAAATATTAAGATTGAAAGTTTCCAAATTAATAAATTCCCTTTAGGTGATTTAACATTTAATATAGAAGGAAACGAAGCTTTTAATCAGTTTGATGTTGATGCGGCACTTACACAAGAAGATGAAGAGAAGTTTTATTTAGATGGAACACTCGATTATATCAATAAACAAACACATTTAAAAATGGAAGCTGGATTCGATGAATTCCAACTAGCACCATTTGGTCCATTGCTCAGTAGTATCGTTTCAAACGTTAGAGGAAATGCAACGGGAAGAGCAACAATAAGAGGTTTAATTACTGAACCTGAAGTTGACGGTAGGTTATATTTAAATGATTCAGGATTAAAAATTCCATATTTAAATACCGATTATAATTTTGAAGAAAACGCAATTGTAGACGTAACTGAACATCAATTTTTATTCAGAAATATAAGAATAACAGATTCTAAATACAATACAAATGGTGTACTACACGGCAGTGTAAAACACAAAGTTTTTGATGATTGGGAAATAGATATCGAAGTAAAATCAGATAATTTATTGGCGCTAGATACTAATGATGGTGAAGAGGTATATTATTATGGTACAGCTTTTATGAATGGTTTTGCAACAGTAAAAGGTCCAACAGATGCTTTGGTTATTAATGTTGTAGGAGAATCAGAAAAAGGAACTTCTATTAAAATTCCTGTAAGTGACGGAGAAGAAATTGGAGATAACTCTTTTATAAATTTTATTTCGGAACAAGAACGTTTTAATGAAATTAAAGGGATATTTACTTCAAAAAACAAATATCAAGGTTTAGAGCTAGATTTCGATTTTGATATCGATACTGATGCCGAAATTGAAGTAATTCTTGATAGAAACTCAGGGCATTCGATGAAAGGTCGAGGCTATGGGTCTATGAAGATGGAAATTAATACATTAGGTAAATTTTTAATGTATGGAGACTTTATTGTGGTTGATGGAGAATATAAGTTTAAATATGGCGGTCTTATTGATAAGAAATTTACAGTAAAAAGTGGTGGAACTATCCGTTGGGAAGGCGAACCAATGAACGCTATTTTAAATTTAGAGGCCGTTTATAATACACAAGCAAATCCAGCAGTATTACTAGAAAGCGCTTCATTTAATAGAAAAGTAGATACAAATGTTTCTATATTAATTAATGGAAGCCTTGCAAATCCTGAGCCCGATTTTAATATTGATTTTCCAAATGTAAGTTCGGTGCTTAAGAGTGAAATAGATTATCGTTTACAAGATAAAGATACGCGTCAAACACAAGCTTTAGCATTATTGTCTACTGGTTCATTTATGACAGCTGAAACGGCAGGAAATGCAGCTTACGGTCCATTATTTGAAAGAGCAAGTTCCCTGTTTAGCGATTTATTTTCAGATGAGGATAGTAAACTACAATTAGGTGTCGATTACAGTCAAGGAGATCGTCTAAATCAAATTTCTGATAGAGTAGGTGTCACACTTCAAACAAAGATAAGTGACAAAATTTCTATAAACGGAAAAGTTGGGGTTCCCGTTGGTGGAGTTACAGAATCGGTTTTAGTAGGTAATGTCGAGATTCAACTACAATTAAATGATGATGGTACACTAAAGGCTCATGTTTTTAATAGAGAAAATGATATCAATTACATAGGAGAAGGTATTGGCTACACACAAGGTTTAGGTATTACTTACTCCGTAGATTTCGACAATTTAAAAGAGTTTATCCAGAATATTTTTCCTAAAAAGAAACAACAAACCGATAATAGTTCAAATTCCGACGATTTACCCGATTCAGAATTCTCACCAGAATACATCAACTTTATAAACGATCGTAAACACAAAAAATCGTCTGACTTAAACGAAAACGAACAACAAAGAATTCCTGAAATAGAGTAATTTTCACTCATTTTTTAGAAAGTTATCAACGAAATCGTTTGAATTTCATTAATAATTTATTTTAAAAGAGAATCTTATGATTTTCTCAAATTCCTTTACTAAATTTACAATAATAATAAAAATATGACTAATAAAATATCAAAAATTGCGGTTTTGACATCTGGAGGTGATGCTCCAGGAATGAATGCTGCAATACGCTCAGTAGTAAGAACTTGTGCATATTATAATGTGGAATGTATAGGTGTTTATAGAGGTTATCAAGGTATGATTGAAAATGATTTCAAAGAGATGGGACCTCGTTCTGTAAAAGATATTATCAATAAAGGTGGAACGGTATTAAAATCGGCACGTTCGAAAGAATTTATGACCGCTGAAGGTAGAAAAAAAGCTTACGAAAATTTAAAAAATAAAGGAGTTCAGGCTTTAGTTGTAATTGGTGGAGATGGTTCTTTTACTGGTGCTGAAATTTTTAATAAAGAATTTGGTATCCCTGTTATGGGAATCCCAGGAACTATTGATAACGATATATATGGAACAAGTCATACACTAGGTTATGATACCGCTTTAAATACAGTTGTTGAGGCAATCGATAAAATTAGAGATACTGCAAGTTCACACAATCGTTTATTCTTTGTAGAAGTAATGGGACGAGATGCTGGTCACATTGCTCTGAATACAGGGATAGGTGCAGGTGCGGAAGAAATTTTAATTCCTGAAGAAGATTTAGGTTTAGAACGTTTATTGGATTCGTTACAACGAAGTAAAGAATCAGGTAAATCTTCAAGTATAGTTGTAGTAGCTGAAGGAGATAAAATAGGTAAGAACGTCTTCGAATTAAAAGAATATGTGGAAGAAAACATGCCAGAATATGATGTTCGTGTCTCTGTGCTAGGACATATGCAACGTGGAGGATCTCCATCATGTTTTGATAGAGTTTTAGCATCTAGGTTAGGAGTAAAAGCTGTTGAATCTTTATTGGAAGGAAAAACAAATTACATGGTTGGTTTGTTAAACGATAAAGTAAGTTTAACTCCTCTTGAACAAGCTATTAAAGGAAGTTCAGAAATTGATAAAGAATTATTACGAGTATCCGACATAATGACAATTTAATTCATAAACAAACAAACTAAAAGATAAATATATATGTCAAAAGTAAAATTAGGTATAAACGGTTTCGGAAGAATTGGCCGTATTGTTTTTAGAGAATCAATGAATAGAGATAATGTTGAAGTTGTAGCTATTAACGATTTATTAGATGTAGAACATTTAGCATATTTATTAAAATACGATTCAGTGCACGGAAGATTCAACGGAAAAGTTGAAGTTAAAGAAGGTAAGTTATATGTAAACGACAGATTTATACGTGTTACAGCAGAAAGAGATCCTGCACAAATTAAATGGGATGATGCAACTGTAGATGTTGATATCGTTGCAGAATGTACTGGTTTCTTTACAACCAAAGAAACTGCAAAAGCTCACATTGCTGGTGGTGCAAAAAAAGTAATTATTTCTGCTCCATCTGCTGATGCTCCAATGTTTGTAATGGGAGTAAATCATGATAAAGTTACTGCAGAAGATGTAATTGTATCTAATGCTTCTTGTACAACAAACTGTTTAGCACCATTAGCAAAAGTAGTTCACGATAATTTTGGAATTATTGAAGGTTTAATGACTACAGTTCACGCAAGTACTTCAACTCAAATGGTAGCCGATGGTCCTTCAAGAAAAGATTGGAGAGGTGGCCGTGCTGCTTCCGTAAACATTATTCCATCTTCAACAGGTGCAGCTAAAGCTGTAGGACAAGTTATTCCAGAATTAAATGGAAAATTAACTGGTATGTCTATGCGAGTACCAACTGTAGACGTTTCTGTAGTAGATTTAACGGTAAGATTAGAAAAAGAAACTACTTATGATGAAATCATGGCAGTTTTAAAACAAGCCTCTGAAACTTCAATGAAGGGAGTTTTAGGTTATACTGAAGATTTAGTAGTTTCTCAAGATTTTGTGGGAGATTCAAGAACTTCAATCGTTGACGCTAAAGCAGGTATTGGTTTAAGTTCAACTTTCTTCAAATTAGTTTCTTGGTATGATAACGAATATGGTTATTCAAGTAAATTAATTGATTTAGCAGTTCACATTGCTTCAGTTAATTAATTAGACAAGTATCCTCAAATAATTTTATTAGTTATTTGAGGATTTTTTATAACTAACCCTAAGTAAAATGAAATTACTTGTAGATAGCGGATCAACTAAAGCAGATTGGATTGCCATAAACGATGAAGGTAAAGTTTTATTTACTACTCAGTCACTAGGTTTAAATCCTGAGGTTTTAACTAAAGATGAAGTAATAAAAAGATTAAACGATAAGTTTGATATTTCTCATAATAAAAATAAAGCAAAAAATTTATTCTTTTATGGTGCTGGTTGTGGCACTAATAGAATGAAATTTTTTTTAACAAATATCTTTAAAGAATACTTTGTAAATGCTACGGTTTCAGTAAATGAAGACACTTATGCAGCAGTTTACGCAACAACTCCAAAAAATACAGAAGCAATTGTTTGTATTCTAGGAACTGGTTCAAATTGTAGCTTTTTTGACGGAAAAGTTTTGCATCAAAAAGTACAATCATTAGGTTATATTGCTATGGATGATGCCAGTGGTAATCGTTTTGGACGTCATTTATTAAGAGGTTACTTTTTTAATAAAATGCCCGAAGATTTAGCAAAAGAATTTGAAACTGAATTTAATGTTGATGCTGATTTTGTTAAAAATAAATTATATAAAGAACCAAATCCAAATGCTTACTTAGCAACTTTTGCAAAATTTTTAATTAGACATAAAGATTCAGAATTTTGTCAAGCTATTATTAAGAAAGAAATGGAATCTTTTGTTGAAAATTATATAAAACAGTTTGATAATTATAAGGAAGTTCCCGTTCATTTCATCGGTTCTATAGCATTTTATTTGAAAGATGAACTAGAAATTATCTTAAGCAATCATGGAATAAAGATTGGTAATGTTTTAAGGAGACCAATTGACGGATTAATTGAATATCATGTTTTAAATAAATAAGTAAATGAAATCCCGATTTTTTAATCGGGATTTTTTATATTTAGTACATAACTAATTTTTATGGAAAAGTTTGAATTAGCAATTATTGCTCACGATGGAAAAAAAGCTGAAATGGTACAGTTTATAAATAAAAATAAACACTTATTAATAAAAGAGCATATTAAAATTATTGCAACAGGAACAACTGGTGGTAAAGTAGAAAAAATAGGAATTAAAGTAAAAAAAATGCTTTCTGGTCCTCTTGGTGGAGATGCTCAAATCGCAGCTAGAGTAGCAGAAGGTAAAACAAAAATGGTTTTATTCTTTAAAGATCCAGGTTCAAGTCATCCGCATGAACCCGATATTAATATGTTGATTAGAATTTGTGACGTGCACAACGTACCGCTAGCTACTAATGAAGCAACGGCACAATTATTATTAAATGCATTATTTTAATTTGTAACTTTAAAATAAAAATGATAACTCAGGATATTTTTGATTTTTTAAAGAATTTAAAAGAAAACAATAATAAAGATTGGTTTACTATTAATAAACCTACTTTTGAAAACGTACAAAAAAAGGCAAAGGAGTTTTTTAATGAAATTGGTTTCGAATTAGGAAAAGTAGATAGTATTGAAAAAGTAAATGTTTTTAGAATTTACCGCGATGTTCGTTTTTCTAAAGATAAAACACCTTATAAATCTCATTTTAGCGCCGATTATAGAAGAACAAAACCAATGTTGCGTGGAGGTTATTATTTACACATAGAAAATAATAACAGTTTTATTGGTGGTGGATTTTGGGATCCAAATAAAGAGGATTTATTGAGAATTAGAAAAGAGTTAAGAATTGATGCTTCTGAATTTAGAGAGATTATCAATTCTCAAGAGTTTAAAAATTTCTTTGGAGAATTAAAAGGAGAGGAGTTAGTAACAGCTCCAAAAGGATTTGATAAAACCCATCCAGATATTGATTTAATTAAGAAAAAACAGTACTTAGTAATGAGAAGTTTTACAAATAAAGAAGTTTTATCTAAAGATTTTCCAAAAGAGGTTTTAGCTACTTTTGCAGCGATGCGACCATTCTTTGATTATATGAGTGCTGTCTTAACAACAGATCTTAACGGAGAAAGTTTGTATTAAAAATTTTCTTCAAAAAGTTGTATTTGACTTTTTAAGCGTTCTATTAATAAATTCATCATTCTTTTGTTTAAGTTTGATGAATTTAGAATATATTCTTTGTATTCTGAAATAGTAAACATTCCAATAATAATTCCTTTCAAAGAATTTCTAAACTTTATATCGCGCTGAATTGAATTTTCGATATACTGCATTTTCTTTTCTGGCGATAAACTAAAAAAAACTCCTTTTTGTTTAGTTACATAATTTTTAAAAACCTCAATAAACAAATCGTTTTGAAATTTTAAAATAGGACGCAAAGTTTGATTTTGGAATTTTTCTTCTAGCGTAGAAGTTTCAAAAACATCTCCAATAGATTCACCACGAATTTCTAAAATTACTTCATCTTTAGTTTTCATAGCAGTAGCATTTTGATTTACTTAAAGTTAGAAAAAAAATAACCCCTGATTGCTCAGAGGTCATAAAAGTTATTAAGAATTAATTGTTAATATATTAATTCAATTTGAAAGTTACTCTTCTAACTAATTTCCTAGCAGCTTTAGATTTTACATCAACTGAGTTATCTTCACCTTGTGGTTTAATAACCATTCTGTTAGCGTCAATACCAGCTTTAACAATTATAGCTTTAACTGCTTCAGCACGAGCACCAGATAAATTTCTGTTATAATCTGAATCACCAATTTCATCAGCATATCCTACAACATCAACTGATTTTCCATTGTTTGATTTTAAGTAATTAACAATAAAGTTAATAGCTCCGTAAGATGAATTTGTAGGTTGTGTTGAATTGAAATCGAAATAAACATTTACATAACCACCATTGATAATTTCTTCTAAAGAAGTACCTTCAGCAGCATTATGTCCTTTCTTTTTGTTGATATAATCTTCAATTTGATCTGGAACTCCATTTTTATTTAAATCGATTCCTCTACCTTTAGTATCAACATCAATACCAGCAGCCATAGTGTTTGGTTCAACATCTAAATAATCTGGCACACCATCACGGTCTGTATCATTTAACATAACTTCAAGATCAGCAACTCTTTTTTCTAAAGCAGCATATCTTTCAGCGTCTTTATCAACAACATACCAATCTGCATGAGTTTTGTTTTTACCTAAATAAATAGAAAGTCCTAATGAGAAGTTATATAACGTACTGTTGAAACCTCTATCTTCTTTTACTGCAGGATCTTCGTAACCATCAAAAGTATATTGTTGGTTAACATTGTTAATCATTGAAAAATCTGCGTTTAGGGCAACGCGATTAGAAATTTTATATTGAGCAGTTAAACCTAAAATAAAATTTGTCATATCGTCATTTCCATCAAAATTATCATTTGTCATAAATGAAAATCCTAAACCAGAATGAGCTTGAAGGTTTAATTTTTGTGTCCAATCTTCGAAACTTAAAACTCTACCTAAATTTACAACTCCTTGTAAACTTGAACGGTAGTATTTTCCATCAAAGCTATTTGATTCTGATTTATTTTTGAAAGTATCTAAACCAAAATCTAATTTTAAACCGAATTTATTGTTAAACATGTATCTAACACCTAAATCTCCATGAATAAAGTTTGTGTTAGCAGCATAGTAATTAACCGAAAATGGAGCAGTTGGTTTGCTTAATCCAGCGTTAACGTTAATTGACCATTTGTTATAGTTTCCATTTTCTGATGAATTCTCTTTATTCTCTTGTGCATTAACAGTACAAGTGGTTAAAGCAACTAATGAAAAAACTTTAAGTAATTGTTTCATTTTATAGTTTTTATAATTTTTAGCGAAAATAGACAAATTGTTTCAAACCAAAAAAAAAACCTTAAAATGTTAATTAATTTTACCAAATGTTGATATTTCGTTAATTTCTAAATCGAAATAGTTTACTGAAGCAATAACATGATCAAAAATATCGGCCATAATATGTTCATAGTTACTCCATACTTTATCTTTTGAAAAACAATAAATTTCTAAAGGAATTCCCATTTCTGTAGGCTGTAAATGACGAACCATTATCATCATATCTTTATTAATTCCAGGATGTGATACTATGTATTGGTTTATATATTTTCTGAATAGTCCCAGATTCGTTAAGTTTCTTCCATTAACGATAACCGATTTATCAATATTATTATTCTCGTTGAATTTATTAATATCAGCTTGTCTATGTTCTATATAGGATGAAATATGTTGAATTGATTTAAAATAATCTAATTCTTTGTCTTTTATGAATCGTACAGTACTCGATTTTATAAGAATATGACGTTTAATTCTTCTACCATCAGAATTTAACATTCCTCTCCAATTCTTGAAACTATCTGAGATTAAACTATATGTTGGAATGGTGGTAGTTGTGTTATCGAAATTTCTAACTTTTACAGTTGCTAAGTTAATTTCAATAACATCTCCGTCTGCGCCAAATTTTTCCATAGTGATCCAATCTCCAATTCGAACCATATCATTAACAGATACGGAAATACTGGCTACAAACCCTAAAATTGTATCTCTAAATATTAAGATTATAATCGCTGAAATGGAACCAAAAGCTGTTAAAAAGGTAACTTTTTCTATATTAAATAATATAGAAATAAACGAAAAGATTCCAAACATCCAAAGTAAAATCATTATTACTTGAATATAACTGTCAATAGGTTTATCGCTAAATCGTGGTTTTTCCTTTAAGTAATCTTTTAAAGCATTAAATACACTTCGAATAATCCAAAGCGAAAGTAAAATGATATAAATTTTAATTCCTTTTTCAAAAAAACTTTCCCATTTTGTAAAATCAGTTAAGATTACAGGAACCGTTTTGTAAATAAAAAGTAATGGAATTAAATGTGCAATATATTTTGCAGTTTTATTGGCTACTAAAAAATCATCGAAAGTAGATTTAGTTTTAGCAGCTATTATAGCAAGTATAATGATTAATACTTTTTTAAATATATAATCTAATATGTAAGCAATAACTACTAAAATGATAATATTAATCAATAAATTAACATAGGCTGAAATAGTTTCGCCTACGCCAAGATCAATTAGTAATTTATCTGCCCAATTAAATAATTTCATCTAAACTTCTTTTAAATATTTCTTTTCTACATAAAAAGTTCCAAAAGGAAGAACTGATGATATACAAATAACAAAATATTTTTTAAAATCCCACTTTAATTCAAATTTTAATAATGTTGCCAAAGAAATGTATAATAGGAATAAAATTCCGTGTGTAATTCCAATAGGAAATAATAATGTTTTATATAAATCTAAATTCAAATTTTTGGTAACCATCATATTTGAAAATAATACTAACAAAGAAACGCCCTCTAATAAGGCAATAATTTTAAAAAATTTTATCATGATAAAGCAGAATAAATGGCATATCCATAAATAACAAAACGCAAGAATCTTAATGAAGCAAATAAAAAGAAATAACGCTCCGAAAATCTAATCATTCCGGCTGCCAAGCATGCCATAGCAAAAGGTAATGGTAAAAGAGCTCCTACAGCAATAAGTAAGCCTCCCCATTTTTGCATATTTTGAATGTGTTTCGTCATTCTTCCTTCTAAATAATTATTAATCTTAGGAATTAACAACAACGTTCTACCAAAATAATATGAAAACACTCCACCAGTAAAAGATAAAAGTGCTAAGAAAGTAAGATAGAGTAGTGGTGAATCAGAATTTTTAGTCCAAGCAATAAATATATCTGGAGGTAATAATCCTAAGAAACTTTCTGAGATAAAAAATACAGTAAAAATTAGAGTATCGCTTAAATTATTAGTTATATATAGTAACATATCATTAATACTCATTACTCTGTAATTTATAAATAATAATACTGCTATAAATAGTAAAATTGGAAGTAAAGCTTTTTTAGTATTCTCCCAAATAAACCTATAAAAACCAGTGTATTTATAATACTGATGTAATAAACGTAATTTAGATTTTTTCTGTTTTTGCATTTCTAATTTTTATTGTGAGCGTAAAATTAATTACTTATAATGGAGTATTACGTTAAATTATAGATAAAAAAATCGGTACTAGACCGATTTTTTAAAATATTATGTAAAATAGAAAATTTTAGAAAGCTAAAAAAGCTTCGTTATATGCTTTTATATCTAAAATATTATTTTTCTTACCTAAATCTGTTAATAAAGACAAATAATATTCTAAACTTTCAATATCATTTGAATCAGAAAATTTTGAAATATCTTCGATAGAATCTGTTTCATTTTCTTCAATATCAGCCGGAATTGAAATTAAAAATGCTTTATTTTTTTCTAAATGCTCGTAAGCTAATCTTAAAGATTTTGTAACGGTAGGAATATTTTCTTGCATAGAAATTTCTCTAACTTTTTTTAAATCTTCAACGATTTCAGAAACATTAAATTTATTTTGTAATAAATTCTTTTGAATTTTCTCAATTAATTTAATTGCATTTTTATTTTCCATTGGTGTTATTTTAATTGGGTTCGCAAAAATAGTTATTTTTATAATTGGTTCAAACTTAATTATGTCTTAATTACAGTAATATTTATATTTGAATTATAATATACAGTATGTTCTAAAAAACATACACTTTTTATACTTCATTTTCAAAAAGAAAACTTTTTTTAAAAAAGTCAATATTTTTCTGCAAAATTTATCAACGTTCATTTGCCGAATTTTTAAAAAATTCGGATATGAATACAAAAACAAAATCAAAAAACTATCAACAAATACTTTGTTTATCAGTTGATAGAATGAACAAAAATGCGGTTAATTTTCTTTCAATCCGTCGTAAGTTTTCCCCATTTTTAAAAACTTCTATGTTTGGGGAAACTTTTATTACTCTACACTTAAAGAATACAAAAATTGGCGTTCGGCTTTCAATCTTGGAAAAAGTTGGGGGCGTTTATTTTGTGTCTGTCAAAATGTCGAAACGTCCCGATGTCGAACTTGTAATTACTGCAAAAACAAATAAGGAATTACTAACAAAATTGATTTATAAATATGAGTGCTTTAGCTAACCCTTACGTTTTAAAAATTCACGAATTGAATAAAGAACTATACCGTTTAAAAATAGAAAAATCTGTTATTGAATATGATTTAAACGAATATAAATGCTGTCCAGTTCCGACGGTATGCCTTGATTTGATAAAACAAGATTTACAAAAAGTTATTAATCAAATAAAAGATATAGAGGTACAAATATTAAAAGTTTCAAAATTTATAAGATAATGAGAGTATTAAAATTTATAGGGTTTTTCTTGATTTTCCCTTTTGTAGGTTTAAAAATTATTCTTGTGATTTTATATGAATTTTTAAATATCGTTTTGACTTTTTTTTCTGAAATGTTTGACGGAATGATAACTTTTTTAAAAGATAATTCATTTAAATAACGGTTGCCGTTGGTTTTAATTATTAATTCTCTTTGAGAAA
>JACXVH010000300.1 GCA_014763515.1 Flavobacteriaceae bacterium | reverse complement strand
CATGGAAAACAATTTGCAAACCATTGGTGTATTGGCACATGGTTTAAACCAAATATATCCTAAAAACCATAAGAAGTATATGGCTAAAATGGAACAAAATGGTGGCTTCTTAACTGAATTTTGGACACACTCAAAACCTGATAGAGAAAATTTTGTAAAACGAAATAGAATTGTTGCCGGAATAAGTGAAGCAACCATTGTTATAGAAAGTGCCGAAAAAGGAGGTTCGTTAATTACAGCGAATTTAGCTAACGATTACAATCGAGAAGTTTTTGCTTTACCAGGAAGAAGCAATGATAAATTGAGTCAAGGTTGTAATAACTTAATCAAAACACAAAGGGCTCAATTAATAACCTCAGCTGCAGATTTGGTATATCATTTGAATTGGGAAGTCAAGAAAAAAGAATTCAAAACAATTCAAAAACAGTTATTTGTTTCACTAGACGAAAACGAACAAAAAATCTACAACTTCCTCCAAAAAGGAAAAGAATTGCTCGATATTATATCTATAGAATGTAATATCCCCATTTTCAAACTTTCTGGTATTTTACTCAATATGGAATTGAAAGGAATTGTAAAACCTTTACCTGGAAAATTTTTCGAAGTTGTATAAAAAAAGAGTGACTAAATAGCACTCTTTTTTAAATTTTTTATCTACCTAAATAAGTAACATTAATTTCACATGGGTTTCCTAATGCTCCAAGCGACCCAACAACGTGTGGTAACGCTGCATCAACATTATCATCATTATCTCCTAAGTAAGAAGCATTTAAAGTACATACTGAACCAGCAGCTAAATTCACAGTTGCTATAATAGTAATCTCATTAAATAATTGATAAATATCTGTACCACCACTTCCGCTTGAGCCAGAACCAGAGCGATAATAACTTACTGAGTAACTGTATTTATCATAGTTTGTTCCATTTACTGTTAAACGGAATTTTCCTTCCACATAAGCTGTTGCAGAGTAACCACTAATATCGTCCCAAATTCCTAGATTTGTAGTATTATCATCTACAGTTTCAGTTCCTAAATAACCAGAAAAAATAATTTGATACTCTCCTGAATAAGGAGCGGTAAAGGTTTTACTATTTAAACCCGGGATATTAGTATGTGTTGTAGAAGATGCTACTGATAAATCTACGTTTTGTTTAAAATTTGTTCTATAATATTGATGGGTATTGCTTACCCATTGCGAACCGTCCCAAAAATATAATCCAGGAATTACCCCGTAAATACCTGAAGTTGTAGCTGTGTTAAACACCATTGTACCTATTTCTAATGCTCCACCATTTGGATTAGTAATTGTAGGAGTTATAGTGTTTACTAATGCAACCCTCGGCATTAAAAAACCATGCGTTGTGCTATTTACATCAAGTGCTGCTTTTGGTGCAGTTGTTCCAATTCCTACTTGAGAAAATCCTGAGAAAAAAAGTAATAGAAATAGTAAACTGATTACTTTAGAAGGAATAGTAGTTTTCATTTTTTTTATAGTTTTTTTATAGTTGCGCACGAAAATAAAAAACTTAAAAAAAATTAACACAAATTATGTTACAAAATCGATAATGCGTAAATAATATCGTTAAAAAGGTGTTTTAATGATAATTAAAAAAGCAAAAAACGCCATTGAGTTCCTTTACTTTTAATATCCTAATTTCACACGAACACGCTCTAAAACGCCATTGGCAATCTTACTTGCTTTTTTAGCTCCTTCTTGAAGTAATCGATCTAATTCTTCAAGGTTATTCATATAATAATTATACTTTTCTCTTTCAATTGCAAACCGCTCTAAAATCAATTCATATAAAGCTTGTTTTGCATGCCCGTAACCGTAACCTCCCGATAAATAATTTTTTCGCATTTCAGCAACTTGCTCTGGTGTAGCTAATAATCTATACAACGCAAAACAATTACATGTATCTGGATTTTTAGGTTCTTCAAGTGGTGTACTATCCGTTTGTATGCTCATTATT
>JACXVH010000299.1 GCA_014763515.1 Flavobacteriaceae bacterium | reverse complement strand
GGCGCTCGCATTCATTTTCATGCCGAATCTGGTTTAATTTTAGCTAATAACGCATCCATTCAAGTTAATGGTGCTCCTTCTCTTACTGAAGATTTAGAAAACGAAGTTATATTTGAAGGGGATAGATTAGAACCAGGTTTTTCTGATGTTCCTGGACAATGGGGAACCATTTGGTTTACACAAGGAAGTACAAATTCTACAATTTCTAACTTGACTATCAAAAATGCAACAGTTGGAATGTTAGTTACTGGAAATGATGGAACTCCTACTCCAACTATAGATATGCAAAATGTTCAAATTTATAATTGTTCAAATGTTGGAATTTTGGCACGAACAGGTAATTTGGTTGGGAGAAATGTTGTTATAAACAATTGTGGAGAAACAGCATTTGCAGGAACTTTTGGAGGAAGTTATGATTTTACACATTGTACTTTTGCAAACTATTGGCCCATTCCAAATCAGTTTTGTGTTGTATTAGATGATTATGATGGAAGTGTTGAATATGCTCTCACAAAAGCCGATTTTAAAAACTGTATCGTTTATGGCGCACCAAATCGATCAATTTCGATAAACAAAGAAGGAACAGATGCAAATTTTAACTTCAACTTTGATTCTTGTTTATTAAAATTTGTAAACGGAAGTCAATTTTCTTCAATTCCTGAATATGATTTTACAGGTGTTCACTACACAAATTGTGTAATAGCTACTAATAACTCAACCAATGTTCCTGATTTTAAAAATACCGACAATAATGAACTCATAATAGGTGAAAATTCTAGTGCTAGAGGAAATGCAAACAATACTTATTCAACTTTTAATGATATTTTAGATAATCCAAGAAGTAATCCTTCGGATATTGGAGCTTATAATTGGACAATATTTAATTAATTTTGAGTTCTTAAATCTTTCTTTTGTTTCTTCTAACTTTTTAGAATAAATTTGCACTTTCAACAACACACTAACTTATACATACAATGATTCATTTCTTCGGAAACCAATCCAATGTAGTTTATGCGGTTCAATCGCAAAACGAATTATCGACTGAAGATATCAACAAATTAAACTGGTTATTCAACTCGCAATTAGACAACATTTACACGAAAATAAATACTAAAGAGGCATCGCTTGATGCTTTTTTTGTTGGACCTCGTGCAGCAATGGTTACACCTTGGAGTACCAATGCTGTAGAAATCACTCAAAATATGGGGATTTCAGGAATTATTCGTATTGAAGAATTTCAAGTTGTAAATGCTGATTTTTCTGATTTTGATCCGATGTTATCTCAAAAATATTCGGAACTAAATCAAGACATTTATACGATTAATATCCAACCTGAACCTATTTTAGAAATTGAAGATATTGATGCATATAACCAACAAGAAGGTTTGGCTTTAAGTTCTGAAGAAGTTGAATACTTACATAACTTATCTAACAAAATAGGAAGAAAATTAACGGATTCTGAAATCTTTGCTTTCTCACAAGCGAATTCAGAACACTGCCGTCATAAAATTTTCAACGGAACATTTGTTATTGATGGTGAAGAAAAACCAACTTCATTATTCAAATTAATCAAGAAAACATCTGAAACGCATCCAAACGATATTGTTTCAGCCTATAAAGATAACGTAGCTTTTGTAAAAGGTCCGAAAGTAACACAATTTGCTCCAAAAAGTGCCGACAAACCAGATTTCTACCAAGAAAAAGAATTTGACTCGGTTTTATCATTAAAAGCTGAAACACACAACTTCCCTACTACGGTTGAGCCTTTCAATGGTGCTGCAACAGGTTCAGGTGGTGAAATTCGTGACCGTTTAGCAGGTGGGCAAGGTTCGTTACCATTAGCAGGAACTGCCGTTTACATGACATCTTATTCTCGTTTAGAAGAAACGCGTCCATGGGAAAAAGGAATGGAAGAAAGAAAATGGTTGTACCAAACTCCAATGGACATCTTAATTAAAGCTTCAAACGGAGCTTC
>JACXVH010000298.1 GCA_014763515.1 Flavobacteriaceae bacterium | reverse complement strand
CAGTTCTTAACTATTTTTGAAAAAAGGGTTCAACTTTAATTAAAAAGTCAAACCCCATTATTTTTAACTTACACACTTTTTAGGATAGTGTCATTAAAAAAGCATAAGTCTGTAATTTTCAGCAGTTACTTTAACTTATCTTATTTTCTTTTTAGTATTACGACAAAATAAAGAAATAAGCATGTTAAATCATCTATTCATTACCAAATAGTCTGATAAAAGTTTTTTGCTTTAAAAAATCACTAATTATTCCCTATTCCATATTCCCTTTCATTTTTAATGTATTTACCCCTACATTATAGGCATATAAAGCAGAAGGCAAAAAAGTAAATTCTAGTTCTTTAAAAGTTTTGTTACCCTCCTGATTTATTGTAGTAACTAAAGCACTAGATAATTCATTTTTTTCGCAAAATTGCATTATACTGTTCAGTTCATTTGTTTTTTCAACATATCGGTTACTCCACTTTATTTCTATGCCCCAAATAGGCTTGAAATTTTTATCATCAAGTAAAACTAAATCAACTTCACCTTCTTTTCTGTCTTTCCAACGTGCATAATTGAGATTCAAATTTTCACGGTGCATCCATTGTGAAAGAATCGCTGTTTCTACCATATTTCCCATTTCTTGGTCGCTCTCTGAAATTGGTGAAAATAATGCAGTACGCAATGACGGATTAGTCAAATACACTTTAAAACTAGTAACTCTCTTCAGTCTTTTTGCGTTTATATCTAATTTATTGAGTACTTTAATTAAAAAAGCCGCTTCCAAATATTCTAAATATTTTTTTAAAGTATCTTTTTGAATTCCACTCTCTTTTGACATCGTTTCATACGAAAACTCATTTCCTGTATTGTAAGCAATGTAGGTGAAAAAACGGTTGAGCTCTTGCACATCTTTTATTCCGTACAAGCTTGGTAAATCACGTAATAATACTTTATCTACAATGTCATTTTTAACATATCTACCCATGTCGCCTTGAATCTTTTCAGACAATACTACTTCTGGATAACCCCCAAAATTTAGGTAGTTTACGAACTCTTTATTAAGCTCATCGATGTTATTGGTTAACTGATATGGTATTTGTTTTCCATTATATTGAATGGTGCCTTCAACCATCAAATGGGAACGTTTTTTTAAATGAATAAATTCCTGAAATGTTAAAGGTGGTAACATAAAATCTGTAAATCTACCTGCCCCACTTTCTGTACTATGCCAACGTAACGCAGCGGCAGCTGAACCCGAAACGATAAATTTTGTTTTAGGATACGTATCCACCAATACTTTCAAATGGCGTTCCCAATCCTTCAAATACTGAATTTCATCAAAGAAAATAAAACAATCATCAAGATTAGCAATCTTTAAAGCGTCAGTACATAAATCTAAAATATCCTGCAAACTCAGATTGATATAAATAGGATTATCAATACCTATAAAAAAAAGTTTTTGTGGGTTAACATTTTCTTGAATCAATTGATCAATGGTATGAAACATCATTACGGTTTTACCAACACGCCTTGGTCCCATTAATACCACAGCTCTTTTAACCTCTTTTTCTATCACAAACGGATAGAACAGGTTAAAATACAAACGCTTTGACATAGCGCGGTACAACTCTGGAATGGCTTGGGTAACCCACCAAGGATTTTCGTACCGTAAACGTTCTATAATTTTTTCTTGCGGAATAAGGGTTGATATCTTCATAAATTTTCTTATTTATGCAAAAATAGCAAAAATAAGAAGATTAAAATCTATCTATTTAATTAAATTTATACTAAATAAGGGTTTTTATGTTTAAAAAATTTTTATTTAGTGTTTTTTTCATTTGAAGTAACGGATTACAAATCTGGAACATCGGCTATTCTTTATGGTTATACTAAAATTTTTGTGATGTAAATTTACAAAGAAAAGATATTCAAGATGGATTTTATTGATTTTTTACGAAAAATGTTAGGTATTACCTCTGATTTTGCTATTACTTCTATTGAGAAAGATGAAG
>JACXVH010000297.1 GCA_014763515.1 Flavobacteriaceae bacterium | reverse complement strand
TTCATAAAGTTTAATAAGGTAGAGGTGTACAAAACGTGTTAATTTATAATGCAATTTTCTATCTTTTTTTGATAAATTTTATCCAAACATAAAGTATTTAAAATAAATTTTCTATCTTTGTTAACCATTTAGTTAATCTAAAAAGTTAATATATGTCAACTGAAGAAAAAATATTCGAAGCCGCTTTTAAAGTTTTTCAAAGAAAAGGTTTTAATGGTGCAAGAATGCAGGAAATAGCTGATGAAGCAGAAATCAATAAGGCGATGCTTCATTATTTCTTTCGAAGTAAAGAAAAACTATTTGAAGCTGTATTCTTAAATGCTTTTGGAAAATTAGCTCCTCAAATCAATCAAATATTTAATTCCGAAGATTCTGTTTTTATTAAAATTGAAAAATTCACGGAAAGCTACATCAATTTTGTGCTAGAATATCCATTTTTACCGCAATTCATAGTTCAAGAGATGAATAATAATAGCGAATTTGTGTCTAAGTTTTTAAATGTCGAAAACCGACCAAATCCCATAAAACTTATCACTCAAATTGAAAAAGAAATTGAACAAGGAATAATTAAACCAATTCATCCTAAACAATTATTATTAGATATTTTCTCCATGACAATTTTCTCATTTGCCGCCCAAGGTTTAGTAAAAGGCATGTTACAATTAACGGATGAAGATTTTAAATCTTTAATGATTGAACGTAAAAAACATATCAGTAATCAAATAATTATGGCAATTAAAAATGATGAAGTATAAAATAATAATAATAAGTTTTTTTCTTTTCCAAATAGTTACTGCACAAGAGCAACTTACATTGGAAGAATGTTATCAATTGGTTGAAACTAATTATCCATTAGCCAAGCAAAATTCAATTTTAGCAAATCAGCTTGAAGTTCAAACGGAAGTTTTTAATAAAGATAAATTACCAAAAGTTTCATTAAATGCTCAAGCAACATATCAATCGGAAGTTACCCGAGTGCCATTTTCAATGCCAAATACTACTATTGAACCACTTAACAAAGACCAATATCGAGCTACTTTAGATGTAAACCAACTCATCTATAATGGAAATGTTATTGAAGCGCAAACTAATTTAAAAACAGCACAAACCAAAACACAACAGCAACAGGTAAAAGTTTCTTTGTACCAATTAAAAAATCTTGTAAATCAGTATTATTTTGGAATTTTATTGTTGCAAAAAAAGCAAGAATTAATAATGGCAAAGAAAACATTACTTCAACAAAAAATAAAAGAAATTCAAGCAGCAGTTAGATTTGGTGCTGTTTTGCCTTCATCGGAACAAGTTGTGGAAGCCGAAATAATTAAAATTAATCAGCAATCTAACGATATTCGTTACGAAAAATTAAAACTCTTCAATCATCTCAATAAATTAACTGATGCAAACTTTAATGAAGAAACAGAATTAGTAGAAAGCATAGCTACATTAAGTGTTGAAGGAAATCGTCCTGAATACGAATTATTTGAATTGCAAAACCAACAAATAGAAGCCAATAAAAACCTTGTTTCTAAAAGTAATTATCCAAAAGTAAATGCTTTTGCACAAGGCGGTTATGGAAATCCTGCTTTAAATATGTTAAACAATTCATTTGAAACGTTTTACATGGCTGGAATTCGATTAAACTGGACATTATTCGATTGGAATAAAACCAAAAAAGAAAAAGAGGCTTTAGAAATTTCAAAACAACTAATTGAAACTGAAAAAGAAACTTTTGAAATTAACCTCAATCGACAATTACAAGAAGTTGATTTTGAAATGGAGCGAATCGAGAAACAAATTATAAGTGATGTTGAAATTATTCAATTGCGAGAAAAAATTGTTCGTTCAGCTGAAGCGCAAATGAAAAATGGTGTTATCACTTCATCAGATTATTTGAATGAAGTTACTCAACTGTTTGAAGCCAAAATCAACGAGAAAACACACAAAGTTCAATTAGAATTGGCAAAAGCGAATTATCAAATCATAAAAGGAAATTAAATC
>JACXVH010000010.1 GCA_014763515.1 Flavobacteriaceae bacterium | reverse complement strand
GCAATATTGTTAATCAACTCCTGAATTAATACTGTTTTACCAACACCAGCACCACCAAACAAACCAATTTTACCCCCTTTTGCATAAGGCTCAATTAAGTCGATTACTTTAATACCTGTAAATAAAACTTCAGTTGAAGTTGATAAATCTTCAAATTTTGGAGCTGGTCTATGGATAGGTAAACCATTTGCACCTTCTTTAGGTAAATCTCCTAAACCATCGATTGCTTCTCCAATTACATTAAATAAACGACCAAAAACTTCTTGACCGATTGGCATTTGAATTGGTGTACCAAGAGCAACAACTTCTTGACCTCTTGATAATCCATCTGTAGAGTCCATTGAAATTGTACGAACAGTATCTTCACCAATGTGTGATTGAACCTCTAATACTAATTTAGAACCATCAGCTTTAGTGATTTCTAATGAATCATAAATTTTTGGTAACTCGGCATTAGTAGTATCAAAAACCACATCTACTACCGGACCGATAATTTTTGCAACTTTTCCTGTGAATTTAGACATTGCTTATGTATTTATTTATAGCTATTTACGTGACGAAAAACACCTTAGTTTTTCAGAGTGCAAAGATAGTTTTTTTAAAAACAATTTTGCAATTAATTTTTTGAATTTTTTCTATTTAAATGTATTTTAATGCATAATCTACAAGCAAAAATCTAAAATTAACATCTTTCATTATCAACTATTCATCTTTTACGAAAAATAATTTATTTTAATTTGAGTAACAGTCTCTTGTCTTTAAAATCAATTCTTTGTTAATAAAAACAAATTTTAACAATACACCCTTATTTTATAGGGGTTGAAATTAAAAATTTAATACTTTTGTTAAGCAAACCCTTTAAAAACTGATATGAAGATTGAAAAAAGATGGGTTATTTCCTTTATATTAGTTGCAACAGTAGCTATTCTAGGTCTTTTTTGGAAAAACTCTAATGATTTAGCGAGCGAATTTACCACCGAGGCCAAAATAAATTATGCTGATGTAGCTTGGCTTCTTACCTCATCTTCATTTGTATTATTAATGACCCTGGACTTATCTTTTTTTTATGGCGGAATGGTAGGTAAAAAAATGTAATCTCGACCATGCTACAAAGTTTTATTTCCCTTGGTGTCGTAAGTTTATTGTGGGTTGTTGTAGGCTTTAGTTTGTCTTTCGGACGACCAATAGGTTTTGAAATTGATGGGACTTTTTACGGAATAATTGGTAATCCTTTCGATTTTTTATTTTTCAACAATGTGTCATCACTTCCCCACAAAACATTTGCAGGAACTATACCTTTTATATTATTTGCTTTATTTTAAATGAAATTTGCTGTAATTACTCCAGCTATAATTACTGGATCATTTACCGAAAGAGTTCGTTTTGTATCTTATTTACTTTTTATCTGTTTATTTATTTTGATTATATATGCTCCATTATGCCACATGGTTTGGCTCCCAAATGGACTATTAGGAAGTTATTTTGGAGTTAAAGATTTTGCTGGAGGAACAATATAGTACACATGAGCGCAGGATTTGCAGCCTTAGATGTTGTAATTGTTCTTGGCAAAAGAAAAAACAGAGAACACATTCCTACCAATATTCCTTTTGTATTATTAGGCACAGGAATGCTTTGGTTCGGTTGGTTCGGATTTAATGCAGGTTCAGCACTTGCTGCAAATGGAACTGCAGCCATGGCTTTTGCAACAACCACAATAGCTTCAGCTTCAGCAATGATGACTTGGATTTTCTTTGACAGAATTAACGGTAGAAAGGTTTCCGCTATGAATGCATGTATAGGAGCAGTCGTTGGGCTTGTTGTTATAACTCCTGCCGCAGGCTTTGTATCGGTGCCAAAAAGTATTCTCTTTGGATTTATAGCTGTAATTGTTTCAAACTTAATGGTAAATTGGAAAAAATTAAAAGCCATTGACGATACACTAGATGTATTTGCTTGTCATGGTGTTGGTGGTATTATGGGAATGATATTAACCGCAATTTTTGCAGAAGGAGAAAATGCAAGTTTATTGCATGGCGGATGGAATGTATTCTCGCACCACATGATTGCATTAGTATTAGTTTCTGGATTTACATTTTTTGGCGCTTTAGCTTTATACAAATTAACAAACATTATAATTCCATTGAGAGTTTCAGACGAATCAGAAAGAGTTGGACTAGATTTATCACAACACAACAAATCTATGTAGTTATTAAAAATAGTATTTGTAAATTTGGGCTACAAAAAATAAAAAATGGAATTTACATATTTACCTAATAGTGAATTAAAAGTTAGCAAAATTTGTTTGGGTACCATGACTTTTGGAAACCAAAACACAGAAACTGAAGCTCATTCGCAGTTAGATTACGCTTTAGAAAGAGGAATAAATTTTATCGACACAGCGGAAATGTATCCAATAGGCGGAAATGCGGAAATTTTTGGAAGCACTGAAAGATATATTGGAAGTTGGATAAAAAAATCAGGAAAGAGGGATCAAATTGTTTTAGCAACAAAGATTGCTGGACCAAATAGAGGAATGGAATATATTCGTAAGCCTTTAGATTTTTCCAAAAAAAGCATTACCGAAGCAGTTGAGTTAAGTTTAAAAAACTTACAAACTGAATATATTGATTTATATCAAATACACTGGCCAGAACGTGTTATGAATATGTTTCAAAAAAGAGGCGTACAGGAATTAGACACCAAGTGGCAAGACAATATTTCTGAAGTTTTAACTGTTTTTGAGGGTTTAATTAAAGAAGGAAAAATTAAAAACATAGGGGTTTCTAATGAAAACCCATGGGGTGTCATGAGATTTTTAATGGAAAGCGAAAAACATGGCTTACCTAGAATCTCAACTATACAAAACCCATTTTCTTTATTAAATAGACTATATGAGGTTGGGCTTTCTGAAGTTACAATGAGAGAAAATATTGGTCTTTTAGCATATTCTCCATTAGGTTTTGGATTTTTATCTGGAAAGTATTTAAAAGGAATGGAACCAAATTATAGAATGGCGATGTTTCCAAATTTTAAGCGTTACACGAATGAAAATTGCTATAAAGCAACAAAACTTTACAAGGAATTAGCTGAAGCAAATGGTTTATCTTTAACACAAATGGCACTTGCATTTGTAAATAGACAAAAGTTTGTAACTTCTACAATAATTGGCGCTACTACATTAGAACAATTAAAAGAAAATATAGATGCGTTTAATGTTGAGTTAACTTCAGAAATTATTTCGGAAATAGAAAAAATTCAAGAATTAATTCCGAATCCAGCACCTTAAAAAAATAAAAAAAGCTTCAGAATTTGAAGCTTTTTTTATCCAAATAATTCACTTACAACATCTTCAATTTTTGAAACCATTACAATTTTAATTTTAGTACTCTTAAGTGAAATCTTATTATGCTTTGAAACTAATACAGTTGTAAAACCAAGTTTTTCTGCTTCTTGAATGCGTTGATCTATTCTATTTACTGGCCTTATTTCTCCTGAAAGTCCAACTTCACCCGCAAAACAAAAACCTTCTTCTATAGCAATATCTTCATTTGAAGACAAAATAGCCGCTACAACAGCTAAATCTATAGCGGTATCATCTACAGAAATTCCTCCTGTTACATTCAAAAAAACATCTTTTGTTCCTAATCTAAAACCAGCTCTTTTTTCAAGTACTGCCAGAATCATATTAAGACGTTTAGCATTGTAGCCCGTAGTACTTCTTTGCGGTGTACCATAAACGGCTGAACTTACTAAAGCTTGTATTTCAATCATTAAAGGGCGTATTCCTTCCAATGTACATGCAATAGCGGTTCCTGACAACTGTTCTTCTTTGTGCGAAATTAAAATTTCTGATGGATTCTCAACTTCTCTTAAACCATTTCCAAGCATTTCATAAATGCCTAACTCAGCAGTTGAACCAAAACGATTTTTAAGTGATCGTAAAATTCGATACACATGATTTCGATCACCTTCAAACTGAAGTACAGTATCGACCATGTGTTCTAAAATTTTGGGCCCCGCAATAGTTCCATCTTTTGTAATATGACCAATAAGAATTACTGGTGTATTGGTTTCTTTAGCAAATTTTATAAGCTCGGCAGTACATTCTCTAATTTGAGAAATACTTCCTGGCGAAGATTCAATATAATCAGTATGTAATGTTTGAATAGAATCAATAATTACAATTTCCGGATTAATATCGCCAATTTGTTTAAAAATGTTTTGCGTTTTTGTTTCGGTTAAGATGTAGCAATTATCACTATTTGGCAAAATACGTTCGGCACGCATTTTAATTTGCTTTTGACTTTCTTCTCCCGAAACATAGAGTGTTTTGTGAGGCAACTTTAACGAAATTTGCAACAACAATGTACTTTTACCTATACCAGGTTCTCCGCCTAAAAGTGTTAGAGAACCAGGAACTAATCCCCCACCAAGAACACGATTTAACTCACTATCTGTTGTATTTAATCGTACTTCTTGGTCTGAATCAATTTCTTTTATTAATAAAGGTTTTGAAACACGAGAGGTTTCTTTTTCATTGTTTTTCCAAGCAACTCTGTCTTCTTTTTGAATAATCTCTTCAACTATAGTATTCCATTCTTTACAAGCGTAACATTGGCCTTGCCATTTTGAATATGAAGTTCCGCAACTTTGACAAAAAAACGACGTTTTAACTTTACTCATTGTTATTCGCTACCTTCCTTTTTTTCGTTGTTTTCGTTATTATCATTATTTTCTCCTTCAGGATTATCTTGAACTTGAGGATCCGCATATTCCTCAGTTTTAGACTCATCTTCTTTACCTTTCAATCTTTCTGCTCTATTTAACATAAATTCAACCGTTAGCTCACGAATTGGCTCTCTAGTAAATCCTTTGTTGTATTCTTTAATTGCTTTTTTAAACTCGCCCATTTTTTCATAATACAAAGCTTGATGATACACACTTAAAGTTGTTTTAGGATAATTTTTTTCTGCATATTTAGAAAGTTCCTGAAGTTCTGGATAAGCTTTATTTTTTAAAATTGCCGCTTCAATTGCTTTAAAATCAGTTAAACGAGGTAAGATTTTTAAACCTAATTTTTCTTCAATATTTTTATACTTGTCAATAATATATTGTGTATATCCCTTGTCTAGTTTAACAATTTTATTTTGATATTCTACCATTGAAATTGGTTGATATCCATCAAATATAAAGTACAAAGCATGAGGCACCGCTTGAGCTACAAGAGAATAATGCGATGCGCCTTTAAAATCGTCGTATTGGTAACGGAAATTTTTGTTTGGAATTGCGTTTATATTTTGATCTAAAGCTTGAGTTTTTTCTCTTAATTCATCTAAATCTCCTTCACCACTAGCTTGATAATACATGATTGGCTTTGTAGTTACAGCTAAACGCTCTGCGACTCTTTTTTCCATATCTAAAGCCATTTCTGGAGCTAATGAAATGTAGCCATTAAAAACTGGATTATCTTTATACAAATAGCAATTTAAAAAACCAGCAGTTGTATCGTGACCCGCGATTACTCTAAAAGGCTGTACTCTATATTTACCTTCAACATAAGGCAACATTTCCATGCCTAAAAATTCAAAAAAAGCTGCTCCTGTACCTTTAGGCAAACCTGTCTCTTCATCAAACTCACTATCTTTATAACGTTGCTCCCCATAGTTTTGATTTACCGAAACTACAATCATTTCAGGAAGATCGTCCCAATAGTTTCCATACTTTAAAGTCCCTTCAAATAAACCTGATAAATATTCTCCATCTAGCACGACTAAAATTGGATATTTTTTATTTACATTTTGCTCGTAATATGGTGGAAGAATAACAGAAAAATTTCTTTGCTCTCCTAATTTCTTAGATTGAATAGATTCAGGAATTGTTTGAGAAAAACCAAAAAAAGTGCTCAAGGTTAACAAAATTAGTAATACCGCTCTCATAGTAGATTTAATTAAATTTTGAAAGCAATATACTAATTAATTTCTTTTTTGCTGAATGTTGGTAAAATTAAAAATGCTATTCCACCTAAAAAAACAGTGATGATTAATTGGGATGTCCAAGACACCCAACCAAAGGCATAGCCCGACGCAAAAGGAACACTATATAAAACTAAAATTTCAGCAATTAACTTTTGAAAGAACCCAAACCCTCCATTTGTAAAAGCAATTGTAAGACTTCCTATAACAAAAGCGACTAAAACAGTTCCGAAAGAAATCATCCTTGTTTCTTCTAATGCGAAAATTACAAAGTAAAACATCAAAACATAAGAAGTCCAAATGGCTAAAGTTTGCAAAAAGAACGCCCATTTATTCGGCATTTTAAAAACACTTAGAACTCCTTCTGTTAAACCAGAAATTTTGCTTTTAATTTTTAAAATAAATGCGTTTTTTGAATAAATTAATAAATACAAACCAAGAATTCCAAATAAAAATCCAACAATTAAAATTGTAACTAATGTTTGTACAGGAATATATTTTAGTAGAAATTCTTTTAACGTTGAGAATTCAATTACTACTGCCAATAAAACAAAAGACATTAATATAAAGAAATCTACAATGCGTTCTGCAATTATAGTTCCAAATCCCTTATCAAAAGGAACTCCTTTGTACTTTGCTAGCAATGCTGCTCTAGAAATTTCACCTGATCTTGGAATGGTTAAATTCAAAAAATAAGCGATACTTATTACAGTTAAATTAAATTTAAAATCCGACTTATAACCTATGTATTCTAGAGTATAACGCCACCTATATGCTCTAAAAACATATCCCAAAAACGCCATCAAAGCAGACAATAAGATAAAAGTAATGTCGGCATTTTTAACGATATCCAAAACGTGATTTAATTCTTCAGGAGTAAACTTTTTGTATTCGTATATAACTAAAAAAGCTCCCAATAAAATTGGGAGCAATATACCAAGAGTATTTTTAAGTTTTTTATTCACTAAGTAAGTGAGTTGTCTTTTTCGTTTGGAAACACCAAAGTTGGCCTAAATTTTTTAGCTTCTTCGAAGTCTATGATTCCATAAGATATAATGATAATAATATCACCTCTATGAACTTTTCTGGCAGCTGGTCCATTTAAAGTGATTTCACCGGTATCTTTTGGTCCTTTAATTGCATATGTTTCTAATCGTTCCCCATTGTTAACATTAACAATTTGAACTTTTTCACCTTCTACTATATTTGCAGCCTCCATTAAAGCTTCGTCAATAGTAATACTACCTATATAGTTTAGATCGGCACCAGTTACTGATACTCTGTGAATTTTTGATTTAACTACTTGAATTTGCATGGTGCAAAGGTAACTAATTATAGAAAATTACAATATTTTTTTTCAGTTGAAAATTAACTTTGAATTACAGTCCAATATTATCTATAAGTCTGATATCTTCGATAAAAACCGCTACAAAACCTCTGTATTTCTTTTTTTTGCTTTTTCTTATACAAGGCAAAAGCGTTTTCTCTTCAGCAATATCAAAATATTCTAATTTAAAATCTTGGTGTTTGGAAAATTCCTTCTCAACAAATGATTGGGTAGCTAAAGCAGAATGTTCTTCGAAATATTTTTTCCCTGCTTTTAAAATTTTAAAAATAATAGTTGCTTTTTCTTTTGCCTCTTTGGATAATCTTTCATTTCTAGAACTCATTGCTAAGCCACTTTTCTCTCTAAAAATAGGACAGCCTATTACGTTTACTGGAAGATTAACTTTTTCGACCATTTTCTTAACAATTTGTAATTGTTGAAAATCTTTTTCACCAAAGTAAGCATTTGTAGGTCTAATAATTTCAAAAAGCCTTTTTACAATAGTTCCTACTCCATCAAAATGTCCTGGTCTATATTTCCCTTCCATTTGATTTTCTAAACCATCAAAATCAAAGTTTTCGGAAGTTACATTGTTTTTATAAATATGTGAAACAGAAGGTGCAAATATTAAAACATTTTTATTAAAAGCTTCTACTTTGCTAACATCACTTTCTAAATTTCTAGGATATTTTTCCAAATCTTCAGGATTGTTAAACTGAGTTGGATTCACAAAAATACTCATTACCGTTACATCATTTTCTTTTAATGATTTATCTAATAACGATAAATGACCATCATGCAATGCACCCATTGTAGGCACAAAACCAATCGTTTTTTTTTGAGCAATTAATGGTTCTAAAAAAGAAACAATTGCTTTTCTTTCATTAAAAACAAGCATTCTACAAGCATTAGTTTATCAAGCAAACTTACTACATTAATGGTGAAATCCATAAATTTTTTGTATTTTTGCATGTTTTTTAAACACAAACTGATAAACAAAAAAATTATGGAAGACAAGAGGATATTATATGTATCATCTGAAGTGGTGCCTTATTTAGCCGAAAATGAAGTTTCTATACAATCTTATGAATACCCTAAAATGATTAATGATCTAGGAGGACAAATAAGAATTTTCATGCCAAGATATGGTAATATTAACGAAAGAAGACACCAATTACATGAAGTTATTCGTTTATCAGGAATGAATTTGGTAGTTAATGATATGGATATGCCATTAATTATTAAAGTTGCCTCGATACCGAAAGAACGAATACAAGTTTACTTTATTGATAACGACGAATATTTCAAAAGAAAAGCAACTTTTACAGATGAAGAAGGAAATTTATTCTCAGATAATGATGAACGTGCTATCTTTTTTGCAAAAGGTGTTGTTGAAACGGTTAAAAAATTAAATTGGGTTCCTGATGTTATTCATGTTCACGGATGGATGGCAGCAATGTTACCCGTTTATTTAAAACACTATTATAAGAACGAAGGGATTTTTGCTGATACTAAAATTATATCTTCTGTTTACAATCTTGGTTTTGATGGAATTTTAGATCAAAATATGGATAAAAAACTTGCTTTTGACAATATTCCTGACGAGGTTTCAAGTGTAATTAACGAACCAAATTTTGAGAACTTAATGAAAGTAACTATAGACCACTCAGATGCAGTAGTTATTGGTTCTGAGGGTTTAAACCCAACTTTAACAAAATATATAGAATCATCTAAAAAACCTTTTTTACCTTTCACCCCGAAAGAATCATTACAAGAAGTTTACATGAGCTTCATTAAAGAGAACGTTTTATAATCTATGAAAAAGTACATTTTTATTATTTCGGCAGTATTTTTAACTTTACTGTCTTGCGATAAAGACTATAACTCAATAGGATCAAATATTATTGGTGAAGGGAATTATAATTTTGAAAAATATGAAGTTCAAAACATTAAAGCCTACACAAAACCTACTGGAGCTGTTCAATCTAACAACCTACCTATTAATGCATTAGGCGTATTTCAAAATCCATTTTTCGGCCAAAATGTTGCAAGTTTTGTAACACAAGTTGAACTTGATGATACAGATCCAATTTTAGGATATGATATTGAAATGCAAGGTATAGATTCTGTTTACCTATACATACCTTATTTTAGTCATTTGGATCCAAACAATGATGCTGTAGGCAATGATCCTAATTTATACATTCTAGATTCTATAAGTGGTGATTCACAATTGCCTTTTGATCTTAAAATTTATGAATCTGGATACTACTTAGCCAATAATGATGTAAACGACCCAACTCAAGGCCAAAAATATTTTTCCGATGAGAAAAGTACGATTGAAAATAATTTGGTAAGTACGCCGTTGAATAATTCTAGTGATGTTCTTCAAAACAACAACTTTCTTTTTTCAAACGATGAAATTATTATTTATGAAACCGATGGTAATGGACAAAAAGTGGATAATGAAGGTAATCCTGTGACCGATCCTGCCGATTGGGTAATTAAAGATAGAATGGACCCTGGAATGTGGTTAGATTTAGACAAAAACTTTTTTCTAAACAAAGTTTTATTAGCTAATTCTAACAATTTATTAAACAACAACAATTTTAAAGAATACTTCAGAGGATTATACTTTCAAGTAAATCCAATTGCAAGTAACGCTGCTCAAGCACAAATGGACTTTTCAAAAGGCTACATAGTAATTCAATATCATTCTAAAGCTGATACGAATTCGACCACAGAACTAAAGAAAAAAACTTTAAAACTTAATTTAAAAGGAAACACTATAAATTTCTTTGAAAACACAAATTCATCTAATTATCAAACTATATTAGATGCTTCTGATCCAGTGAATGGTGATGCAACTCTTGCTTTAAGAGGTCAAGTAGGTTCTGGCGCTTTTATTGAACTTTTTGATCAAAATGAACTAGACAATTTAAGAAGTAAAAATTGGTTGATTAACGATGCTATTTTAACAATTAATGTAAAAGATTTAGGACAAACAAACGCTTCAAGAATCTATCTTTACGATGCAAGTAACAACAGTTTCTTGTTCGATTATTTTGGAGATTCTTCAACAAGTACCGATAAAAAAATGAATAAATTTACGTTTGGTGGTATTTTGGAAGAAGATACTGATACAAATGATAAAAAATATAGAATACGACTAACATCTCATATTAGAAATCTTTTAAATACTGATGTTGATGAATTAGCAGAAAATGTATTATTAGGTCTTGTCGTTACTGAAGACATTAATACTGCTACACTAATGTCTATAAAAAACACTGCCATCTTTGGAAACGAATTGATCCCTACAAGTTCAATTATGGGACCTAGTGGTACCGTTTTATACGGAACAAATGTTTCAGCTATAGACATAGCAAAAAAGATGAAATTAGACATTTACTATACAGAACCTAAATAATAATGTTATGTGTGGAATTGTTGGATATATAGGAAATAGAGATGCTTACCCTGTTTTAATTAAGGGATTAAAGCGATTAGAGTATAGAGGATATGACAGTGCTGGTATTGTTTTATTTGATGGAAGTAATTTAAAACTATCTAAGACAAAAGGCAAAGTCTCTGATTTAGAAGCAAAAGCAGATGCCGAGAACACTAAAGTTGGTAAAATTGGTATGGGACATACTCGTTGGGCTACACACGGAGTTCCTAACGACGTTAATTCACACCCACATTATTCTAATTCTGGTAATTTAGTAATCATTCACAATGGTATTATAGAAAACTATGAACCTATTAAAAAAGAACTTATTAATAGAGGTTACACTTTTAAATCAGATACAGATACGGAAGTTCTTATTAACTTAATAGAGGATGTTAAAAAGAAAGAAAATGTTCAACTAGGAAAAGCTGTTCAAATTGCACTTAACCAAGTGGTAGGAGCTTATGCTATCGCGGTATTCGACAAAGAAAAACCGAATGAAATTGTTGTCGCTCGTTTAGGTTCTCCGTTAGCAATTGGTATTGGTGACGATGAATTTTTCATTGCTTCTGATGCTTCACCTTTTATAGAATACACCTCAAATGCCATTTATTTAGAAGATGAAGAAATGGCTGTGGTACGCTTGCATAAACCAATCATTGTTCGTAAAATTAAAGACGACTCTTCTGTAGATCCTTATGTACAAGAACTTCAAATGAATCTTGAACAAATTGAAAAAGGAGGTTACGAGCATTTTATGTTAAAAGAAATATACGAACAACCTAGCGTAATTAAAGATACTTATAGAGGACGACTTTTAGCCAATAAAGGTATTATCCAAATGGCAGGGGTAGAAGATAATTTAGAACGATTTTTAAATGCAAAAAGAATTCTAATTGTAGCTTGTGGAACTTCATGGCATGCTGGTTTAGTTGCAGAATATATTATAGAAGAATTTGCAAGAATTCCAGTTGAAGTTGAATATGCTTCTGAGTTCAGATATAGAAATCCAATTATTTACAAAGACGATATCGTCATTGCTATTTCACAATCTGGTGAAACTGCTGATACTCTTGCCGCTATTAAACTTGCAAAAGAAAATGGAGCATTTGTATTTGGAGTTTGTAATGTTGTAGGTTCATCGATTTCAAGAGAAACTCATGCTGGTGCCTATACGCACGCTGGTCCAGAAATTGGTGTAGCTTCTACTAAAGCATTTACTACACAAATTACAGTGTTAACTATGATTGCTTTGCGCTTAGCTAAAGCTAAAGGTACTATGTCTAACTCTGACTATCAAAGACATTTATTAGAGTTAGAATTAATTCCAGAAAAAGTTCAAGAGGCTTTAAATAGCAATGAAGTTGCAAAACAAGTTGCATCAGTATATCAAAATGCTACGAACTGCCTTTATTTAGGTAGAGGTTATAATTTTCCTGTAGCTTTAGAAGGGGCTTTAAAACTAAAAGAAATATCATATATTCATGCTGAAGGATATCCTGCAGCAGAAATGAAACATGGACCAATTGCGTTAATTGACGAACAAATGCCAGTTATTGTAATTGCTCCAAATAAAGGTCATTATGACAAAGTAGTAAGCAACATTCAAGAAATTAAATCTAGAAGCGGTAAAATCATTGCAGTGGTTACTAAGGGTGATACACAAGTTAAAGAACTTGCAGACCACGTAATTGAAATCCCTGAAACAAATGAGGCTTTTACTCCGCTTTTAACTACAATTCCATTACAATTACTTTCATATCACATTGCCGTTATGAGAGGATGTAATGTTGACCAACCAAGAAATTTAGCAAAATCAGTTACAGTAGAATAAATTAAAAAGGCGTTTTAAAAAACGCCTTTTTTTTAAATTATCATAATTAAAAAAGCCCAGTAAAAAATTACTAGGCTTTTCCAATTACGCTCCCCCTCTTGGGCTCGAACCAAGGACCCTCTGATTAACAGAAGGGGCAAATTGCTTTTCAAAAAGTTTCATTTTGTTTCAAAACACCAATTTTTACTAGGGCTTACAACATTTTAAAAGCAATAATTATTTTCAAACTTTTTCATTGTTTTTCAATTTGTTTCCTAGAAATGTTTACCCTTTGTTTGACCCAGACCTCCGAAAAGAAATCTTTATTGATTAGTTCAGAAGTTTTTTCCTTTACATATAAAACTCCATCTTCTCCTTTAATCTTGTGTTGAAATGAATCAATTATGTTCTTATAAAGAAATTCAAATCTTTTTACGTCATTTAAAGTAACGAATATCATCACAGCACTCAAAATATCACAATTATAAAAGAAATAGATTTTATATTTTCTAATTTTTCTATACCTATATATATAGTATGCTAAATTATTATTAGCTAGATATTCTTTAATAGGTATTAAATCAAACTCATGTAAACAATACTCTTCTCCTATTTCAAAAATAGGAATATTGATTTTTCTCATAAGCATAAAAAAACCACCTACAAAGGTGGTTATTTAATTTTAAATCCTACTGCCATAAACTATTCACAGATAATTGTTTTGTACTTGTATTAAATTGCATATCAATTTCATAGCAAATATCTGTACAATTAACCAACCAGTGGAATTGGTTAGCATCAATATATACATCTTGACTTTGATTCCCTTTAATTTTTACATGAAGTGTATCAAAACCATCTCCAAGCCCTGAATTTGGGTTGCTTGGATTATAGTCAGTTAATTTTAATTTAACTCCTATAATATTACCTGTCAAATTCCTATTAACTGTTAAAGATTGTTCTACACTGCTTTGCTCATTTTGAGTTGCTACAACATTACCATCTTGAATAAACTCAAAAGTAATTTTTGCGGTATTATTTGTAGCACCACACCAGTCTGTTTGATAATTACCTGAAACTTCAAATCTATAATCTGTATCTTCAATGGTTTCTCCTTGCTTTTCATAAATTAAGAATTGGCTTGTATTCCCAACTTCAAATAATTTCATTTTTATTGGATTTATGAAAGTTACATTATGCTGTTGTATAACTGTAACAGTTTCTGGAAAAGTCCTTGTCAATAATCCATTTGTAAAAGTCCACGTACCATTTTCTTCTTCAACATCATTGCAAGTAATATAGCTTTTATAGTTTATTACTTTATCAGAAGTAAAAGTATGTGTATTTAAACAAGAACTATTAATAGGTGTAATAGTTTCATTGCCATTTGAATCAACCGAACCATAGGCTGTATGCTCCCAAACACCTAAAATAGATTGCTCTTCTGTTGTCAATCCCGAAGTGTCGTCATTATCGCTTGAACAACCCAATAACAGCCAAATACTTAATAAAGCTGTTGTAAATAAAATATTTTTCATGTTTTGTATTTAAAAAATTAGTATTGATTGATAAATTGCTAAAACGATAATCATGATTGAAGATATTAAAAACAATGTCTTATTTCCCAAAAATCTTACAATAATAGTTGCTATCACCATTGCAATAAAAAAATTAATAATATAAACTAAAATCGCCCCATACCACTTGTAATGATTAAGTATCAGCATAAATGAAAGAACCATTATAATTAAACCTCCGAGTTTAAGAATTGTATTTAATCCATTGGAAGTCATATATCCAGATGTCAAATTAAGCTTTTTATCAAAAGCCATTTTTAAACAAACTACAATTAAACCAATTAACGCAATTTGTTCATCAAAAGAAGTTTCAAATAAACCCATATCAAAAATGTTAAAAAAAGAATAGTTGTATTATACGATAACCAACAAAGCAAATTTATAACAAATTTTGACTTATCATATAATACAACATTGATTTGTCTGAAATTGAAAATATTACTTTAAAGAAAATTGGCAGAAGAATCCAAGAATTGAGAACAGAACAAAACCTTTCTCAGCAGGATTTAGCCGCTAAAATAAACTACGAAAAAAGTAATATGAGTAGATTAGAAGCTGGTAAAACAAACATGACTGTTCTACTCTTGAAAAAATTGCTAATGCTTTAGAAGTAGAACTAATTGAACTTTTCAGATTCAAGAAGTAGAAAACAAAAAACTCTATAATAAGGAACTTCTAGAATGGAGTTTCATCAAGGAAAATTCTTTTCCTATTTGTTATCAGCGAATAATCATCTTTCATACTTGTACATTCATAAATATCAACTACCTGTTCATTTTTAGTTTCAATTATTAAATCTAAAAATCTTCTTGAATTGTTACCTACAAAAGTAACTGCACTATTGCACTCATCTTTTAATGAGCAATCACATGAATTTTTGTTTACTTCAAGATAATCATCGTCCTCCTCTGCATATTGTCTAAACACAACTTTTAAATTATAGAGCAATTCGTCTTTACCATAATCATTATAATTATATTGCTCATCTAAAATTGCATCTATCATTTCTAAGTCAAACTTAGAGATAAAATGAATAACAGCGTCTTTCTGATTTTCTATTTTGTAGTTGGAATTCATGTTTCAAAAATAAAAAACTCTATTAATATTTATCTTAAGTAAAAAAGGAAAAGTTGAAGTACTTAAAATAATAATGAATTTAACCACGTTTAAGCTTAAACGATTAAATAATTCCTTCATTAGTGAAACTCAAATATCCAGTTTTCGTAATGATTAAATGGTCTAGAAACTGAATATCAAATATTTTAGCTCCTTCTTTAATTTGCTTTGTAATTTTCTTATCCTGTTCACTTGCTTTTAAGTTTCCACTTGGATGATTATGTGCAATGATGATACCTGAAGCATTACATTTTATAGCAACTGCAAAAAGCAGCTTAACATCGACCACAGTTCCAGTTAATCC
>JACXVH010000296.1 GCA_014763515.1 Flavobacteriaceae bacterium | reverse complement strand
CCTGATCCAGTGTTAGAAAATCTCCAATTCTCACTACCTGACATTGACCAGCAAGATGGTATAGCACCTGCATTTTCAAAACCTTCTGCATAAGGCGCTAAAACCGTATTACATGGTGTTGTAAAAGTTATTGGGCCAATCCAAGTACTAAAACCGTTAATAGCTCCACAGTTTGCTCTAACATAAACTTCATAATTTGTATTAGGTGTAAGAGTATTATCTGATACTGATGTCCCCGTGATGGATATCCCTGACCCAGTTGGTAAACCTGTACCTGATGCTTGTATCACGTATTCATAATCATTTTGAACTCCGGAAGGATCACTCCATGACAAATCAACAGATGAAGGCATAACATTATTTGCAGTTAAATTTGCTGGTGCAACACATGCAGGAGAAATTCCTTCTAAAACTACATTCGGGATAAATGCGGCTAAAGTTCCTGTAGGAAGTGAACCATTAGGATCTGGATTTGTCGTATCACTTCTATAAAAAATACTTCTATTTCCTGTTACAGCAGAATTGTAAAAATCGTCAGTACTAGCATCATAACTTGCCATATTTTCATCAACAGCAATAATTAAGTTATCCGTACCATTATATGCAAAAGGCGTATCAAAAATAATTGTAACCCACCCTGGCCCTGTAACTGTTATTCCACCAGTATACACTTGTGTTAAATTTGTAATAGGCTCCCAATCACTTGTGCTTGCAAAAGCAGTACGTGTAGAATGACCTAAATAAATAGTCAAACCTTGACTATTAGGTAAGAGAGTTGTTCCATTAAAATACCATTGTAATCCAGTTATGTTACCATTGGCATTAATTTCAGAAGCTAAGTAAACACTTTGTCCATATGAATATCCGAAATAAGGATCAAAGGGAACCCCTTGTACTTCATTTGTTCCATTACCGATTGTTACTTGTCCGTAACTAATAATTGACAAAATAAAGGCAATTAATAAAGTAATTTTTCTCATGTTAAGTTTGATTAATTAAATTTTTGAATCTAAAGGTAATAAAAAATAAAATAACTTAAACTTAATATTTTGTTTATACTCGATAAAATACATGAATTTTCCGATAAAAAACGCACCTTGCTTTTTAAAACAAGGCGCGTCACAAATTTTTAAAAAAATGTGATTATTTTATACTAGGTATCATAACCATTTCATTTGTATCAGCATTGTAGTCAACTCCTTCGAATCCGAAACCAAATAAGTTTAAGAAATCTTGCTTATAACCTGCTAAATCTCCAATTTCTACAAGGTTTTCTGTTGTAGACTCTCCCCATAATTGTGCAATTTGTTTTTGTACATCTTCTCTCATTTCCCAATCGTCAATTCTAATACGACCTTTTTCATCAACTGGAACTTCTCCTCCACTATATAATCTATCAGCATATAAACGTTGAATTTGCTCAATACAACCTTCGTGAATACCTTTTTCTTTCATAATTTTATACAACAAGGAGATATACAATGGAATAACAGGAATTGCAGAACTTGCTTGTGTAACTAACGCTTTATTAACAGAAACATAACCTTTTCCATTAATATCTTTTAGAGCATCAGTGATTTCAAATGCAGTAGCTTCTAAATGATCTTTAGCTCTACCTATAGTTCCTTTTCTATAAACGGCTTCAGTAACTTCAGGACCAATGTAAGAATATGCAACAGTAGTTGCCCCTTCTGCTAAAACATTTGCATCTTTTAAGGTATCCATCCACATTTTCCAATCTTCACCACCCATTACTACAACCGTATTGGCTATATCTTCTTCATTTGCTGGTTCGATAGACACTTGAGAAACATTTCCTGTATGGAAATCTACCGTTTTATTTGTAAAAGTTTGCCCTATTGGTTTTAATGTAGAACGATATAAAACACCAGTTTCTGGATGCATTCTTACTGGAGAAGCTAAACTATAAATTACAAGATCAATTTGCCCTAAATCTTCTTTAATCATGTTTATAACTTGCTCCTTTACTTCTTTAGAAAAAGCATC
>JACXVH010000295.1 GCA_014763515.1 Flavobacteriaceae bacterium | reverse complement strand
ACCAAAACGATAACGCTTTCCTTCAGCATCGGTTGTGTTAGGAGTCCAATTAGGGTTGAAATCATCCATCCAACCATACGGACCGTAATCAATGGTAATACTGTGAATTGACATATTATCAGTATTCATAACACCATGAACAAAACCAACACGTTGCCAATGCAAAATAAGTTCTTTAGTTGTTGTCGTTACTTCTTGAAAGAAGTCGAGATATTTTTGTTTGTTTGTCAGCCTGAGCTTGTCGAAGTCTTTTTTGTCAATTTCGACAGGCTCAATTTGACTATCTAAATGTGGAAAGTAATGTTTAATAGTAAAATCGGTTAATTTTTTTAAGTTTTCAATATCATTTTGAGCTGAAAACAATTCGAAACTACCAAAACGGATAAAACTTGGTGCCACTCTACAAACAATAGCACCTTTTTCATAATCGGGATGCCCGTCATATAGTACATCGCGCAGAACTTGGTCGCCAGTTTCTAATAAAGCAAGTGAACGAGTAGTGGGAACACCCAAATGAAACATTGCTTCGCTACATAAATGCTCACGTATTGAAGACCGTAAAACTGTATAACTTTTCGCCCAGAGAAAACATCTAAAAATTCAGTTGAAGTTAGGTATTCATTTGATAAGCCAACTAATTCTGCTACTTCTTTTGAAATGTGAATTACTTTTGGATTACTTGGAACTTTAGGAGTAACAAAAGAAAAACAGGCACCAGGTACCTGTCTCACTTCATTTTTTGTATTAGGATCAGAAGGAAGTTCTGAGATAAATCTATTTTGAATGATTAGTTTCATTAAAACGCATTAACTATTGCCAAGAAATCATCTGCTTTTAGAGAGGCACCGCCAATTAATCCTCCATCAACATCTGGTTTAGAGAAAATTTCTTTAGCATTATCTGGCTTTACACTTCCGCCATAAAGAATGGTAACTTCGTCAGCAACTTCATGTCCGTAAACCTTAGCAATTAAATCACGAATGAATTTGTGCATTTCTTGTGCTTGTTCTGGAGAAGCAGTTTCACCAGTTCCAATAGCCCAAACTGGTTCGTATGCTAAAACGATGTTTTTCCAATCTTTCTTTTCTAAATGGAACAAACCATCACGTAATTGGTATTCTACAATATTGAAATGATTATCTATTTGTCGGTCTTTTAATTCCTCACCAAAACAGAAAATCACACGCATTTCATGTTTTAAAGCAGTATCTACTTTGTTTGCTAATAATGCATCTGTTTCATGAAAATAAGCACGACGCTCACTATGACCTAAAATAACTGTATTTACGCCAATATCAGTAAGCATGCTTGCAGCAATTTCACCGGTATAAGCTCCGCCTTCTGCTTGGTGCATATTTTGAGCAGCAACAGTAATATTTTTACCATTTACAGTATCGACAGCAGTTTTTAAATTTACAAATGTAGGAGCTACCACAACTTCGCAATTAGGAGTTCCGTTTTTTACTATTATATCTTGTAATAAGGCAACAGTTTCAGAATTGTTTTTATGCATTTTCCAGTTACCAGCAACAATATTTTTTCTCATTTTATTTGATTAAGGCTTAAAGCAATAACACTTTAGGCAATTAATAATTATTTTTCTAACTTTTTAAGTGTTTCTTCAATTTTGGAATCGTCTACTTCAATTGCTTTGTATAATGCAATGTTACCTTCTTTATCTACAATCATATATCTTGGAATCCAATCTAAATCTATAGATTTTCCGAAAACACCTTTCATTCCATCTGAAGTTAAGTAATGTTCACCTTTTACTTCGTATTTTTCAATTCCTTTCATCCAAGTATCGTAGTTTTTATCCATAGAGATAAAAAGGTAAACTAAATCAGGATGTTTTTCTTGAAGCGCTTTTACTTTAGGCATTCCTTTAACACAATCTGGGCACCAAGAAGCCCAAACATCAATAAAAACAGTTTTTCCTTTGTATTGATTGATTATTTCTTTAAAAGTTATCGTTTTATTTTCCTTAGAAGTCATTACATTTTCTAATGCTTCTTTTGTAAATTCTTTTTTACTTTGAGCATCGCATGAAACCAAAGTAAGAACGGTTGTAATTAGTAATAATATCTTTTTCATTTATATAAAAGTAAATGTTTATTTCAAAATTAATCAATTAGATAAGGAAAATGAGAGTTGTTAAATTATTTTAACACTACTTTATCGATATCGTTGAAATGTTTTTTGTCCGTAATGGTTCCTTGTTCTAAAATTACAATACTTGGGTTTGCTCTTTCAATAGTTTTTAGCGTTGTTGCATCACAGAAATAATAGTCAAAAGTTAAGCCGAATTTCTTTTTGTATTCTTCAATAACTTCTTCTCCAGATGAAGTCATACCAATAACCATATAACCTTTTTCAGAAGCTATTTTATTAAACTCTTCTAACTTTTCCATTCCTTTTTCTTTTGATTTTTTTAAATCATAAGAAATTAAAAGAGCAACTTTAGGTTCGTTAAGAATTTCTTCGGTATAATCTGCTCCGTCTTTTTCCATAGAAAAATCGTGAATAGGAGGGATATAACCTTGTTTGATTAGTTTGTCTTTACGGTCAACAAATTC
>JACXVH010000294.1 GCA_014763515.1 Flavobacteriaceae bacterium | reverse complement strand
AAAGATAGTTGATTTATCTTATAAATTAAATTCTACAATTAACGATATTCAATATGAAAGTTCTGAATTGAGATTTTTAAAACAACTTACAGAGAATGAATTAGAATCATTAAGAGAAAATTTACCAGATTATTATAACTACTTACAAAAAGCTAAAAGTTACATCAATTCTCTTACACCAAAAGTAAAAAGTTTATATACGGAAGAAGAGCTTTGGTATATCTATGCTTTTGATCCAGAACTTAAGAATAAACTGACTACAATATAAATAAAAATATGAAAAAAATATATATAATACAGTTCATATTACTTTTTGTAATAAGTATTAATTATGGGCAAACTTATAATATGCCTTCAGGTTCTGGAACGGCAAATTATTCTACTTGTTCAGGTACATTCTATGATAATAATGGTACTGGAAATTATAATAATAATCAAGACAGCTATATTACATTTTGTCCCAATACACCCGGAGATGCAATAAGAATACAATTTACATCTTTTAGTACAGAACAAGACTATGATTACTTAGAAATGTGGTATGGCAGCACAGCTGTAGGGCCACCCACAGAAGTTTTTACAGGTAGTTTGAGCGCCTTTTCACGCACTTCTTCCAGTCCAGATGGATGTATTACTTTCCATTTTGTTTCAGACGGTTTGGCTAGAGATGCTGGTTGGACAGCAACTATTACTTGTATTCAAGGTTGCGCCACACTTATTGCAAATATTGCGGGTTCAAATCCTATGGATATTTGTTCTCCTAATTCTAATAATGGTTCATCTTTAACTGTTAATTTTGATGGTAGTGGTTCTTCAACAAGTGGAAGCAATCCCATTGTTAGTTATGTTTGGGATTGGGGAGACGGAACAAATAGCACTACGACAACTCCAACAACTTCTCATACTTTTCCAACAGTAGGAATTTATACTGTTAAACTCGTTGTAAGAGATAACAATACAAGTATAAATACTCAAGGTTGTCAAAGTTATAATGATGCATCAGTATTAGTTCGATTTTTACCAGATGTTCTCTTTTCAAATTTAGCAACCTCTCCCATTAATGTAACATCCTGTTCTTCATCAATAAATTTAACCGCAACTGCAACTCCACAAACTTTAGTACAGCCTTTACCTTTGAATACTGGTGCGCCAATAGATCTACCGGATATTGATTGCGGAGGTGGTGGGACTTATACGTCAACATTAGATTTAACTGGATTTTTTCCTTCGGGAGCTACTATGAGTGCTGGATGTTATCCTACACTTAATTTTTCTTTATGGCATTCTTATGCAGGGGATTTACAAATAGATTTGATAGCACCAAATGGTACTTCTGTAAGGGTTTATAATAGAACATCCGGTATGATGTTTGGGACTTGTGCTTCAGATTATATTGCAGATTGTTCAGTACAAGGTTGTGTAGCAAATTATTCTGTTGTCAATACTGGAGGTACAGCATGGGGGGCTAATTTAGTTGGTCCATCTGGAAATTGTCCAACATATACAGGAACTTGTTACAATGGTAATTACCATGCTGCAGGAACTTATACATCTGCAAATTCTTTTGCAGCTTTAAATGGTGTTCCACTTAATGGTGTTTGGTCTTTACGTATTATTGATAATGTAGGATTTGATTCGGGTGAAATTTCTAGTTGGTCACTTTCATTCCCCCCTTCTTGTTTAAATCCAGGAAATAATGTTACTCCTGATGTGGTTTCTTTAAACTGGAACACTAATAGCCCTGATCCAATTTCTCAAAACCCTACTACATTAATGGTTACAAATCCAAGTGGAAACTGTGCTACTTGTATAGGTCAACAAATGACTAATAATGCTGTAGCTGGACCATTTACTGTAAATGGAACTTATACTTACACAGTCACAGCAATTGATGAATTTGGATGTGAGTTTTCTCGTGATATTACTGTTAATGTTAATATTGTTAATGCACCTGCAACGTTTAATACAATCCCAGCACAATGTGCAGGTGGATCCAATCCATTACCATCGAC
>JACXVH010000293.1 GCA_014763515.1 Flavobacteriaceae bacterium | reverse complement strand
GATTTGTTTTTCTTTCAACCTAAAAAGTTGTTTCTATTAAAAGAAAATGTATTAGAAATTCAATATTTACATTTTGTTGATGATGAAATTGAATACGATTTTAATGAAATAGTAAGTCAAAAGTCAAAAGTCAAAAGTCAAAAGTTTACTTTAAATATTCAACAAACAGTTTCTAAAGAAAAATACGTTGAAAAAGTCCAAAAAATGTTGGATTACATTCATAGAGGTGATATTTATGAAGCTAATTTTTGCATGGAATTTTATGCAGATGAAGCTCTGATTAATCCTTTAGAAGTTTACCAAAAACTCAATGCTATTTCTGAACCACCTTTTGCGGTTTATTTTAAGAACAACAAACATTTTTTACTCTCGGCTTCACCAGAACGCTATTTAAGAAAAGAAGAAAACAAAATTATTTCCCAACCCATAAAAGGAACGGCAAGAAGAAGTTTTGACTTAGAACAAGATGAACAACTTAAAAGAGAATTAGAACAAAACGAAAAAGAACGATCTGAAAATATTATGATTGTTGATTTGGTTCGAAATGATTTATCGCATACCGCTTCAAAAGGTAGTGTTGAAGTAGAAGAGCTTTGTAAAGTTTATACTTTTAAACAGGTTCATCAAATGATTTCTACAATAGCTTCAAATGTTGAAAATTCTATCTCGCCAATTGAGGTTATTCGTTCCACTTTCCCAATGGGAAGTATGACAGGCGCTCCAAAAATTTCAGCTATGAAAATCATTGAAGAATTGGAAGAAACTAAAAGAGGTTTGTATAGTGGTGCAGTGGGTTATTTTACACCAAATGACGATTTCGACTTCAATGTAGTTATTCGAAGTATTTTATATAATGCAGAAAACAAGTATTTGTCTTTTTCTGTTGGAAGTGCCATTACTTCTAAATCCATTCCTGAAAATGAATATGAAGAATGTTTGGTTAAAGCAAAAGCTATGTTTGAGGTTTTGGAGAGTAATAAGTAATCAGGGAAAAGGGATAAGTAAAAAGGATATTATATATGAAAAGTTATAGAGATTTAATAGTTTGGCAAAAATCTATGAATTGGGTTACTTTAGTTTATAAAATTTCTGAAGTATTTCCTGAATCTGAAAAATTTGGATTAGTATCACAAATTAAAAGAAGTTCAGTTTCAGTTCCTTCAAATATTGCAGAAGGTTACGGACGCAATTATAAAAAAGATTATGCTAAGTTTTTACAAATAGCAAGAGGTTCACTATATGAATGCCAAACACAAATTGAAATTGCTGTAAATTTAAGCTTTATTAAAAGAGAACAAATTCAAGAAGCTTCTGATTTATCAATTGAAATTGAAAAGATGCTTAATTCATTAGTTAATAAATTACTTGAATAGACTAATCCCTTATCCCTTTTTTCTTTTAACTTTGAAAAAACATGCTTAATCAATTCCAAAATCATATTCAAACCCAATTTCCTTTTTTAAAAGAAAGTAGATTTTTTATTGCGGTTAGTGGTGGAATTGACAGTATGGTTTTGGTTGACTTGTTGCGAAAGCTGAATTATAACTTTTCCATTCTTCATTGTAATTTTCAATTACGAGGAGAAGAAAGCGAGGTCGAAACTCAGTTTTTGAGAGATTTTTGTAGAGAAAACCAAATCCATTATATCCTTCGTTATTTTGATACTAATGAATATGCTGAAGTACATAAACTTTCTACTCAATTAGCTGCAAGAGAGTTGCGTTACAGTTGGTTTCAAGAAAAGTTAACAAAAAATAATTACCAATATTTGCTAACGGCTCATCATTCAGATGATGATTTAGAAACCTTTATTATCGCTTATGCTAAAGAAAATAAATTGACTTGGAAAGAAGATAGTAGTAATGCTTCAGATAAATATTTACGAAATAAAATCCGTCACCAAATTGTTCCAATTCTAAAAGAATTACACCCAACATTTTTAGAGAACTTTCAAAAAACGCAAGAATTTTTAAATGAAAGCCAAGCTTTAATTGAAGATGAAGTTAATGCTAAATACAAATACGTTGTCAAAGAAGAAGAAAATAAAAAAGTAATTTCAATTGAAAAATTACTAGAATTTCAAAATTGGAAAACCTATTTGTATTATTGGTTAAAACCTTACAGATTTACTGCTTGGAACGATATTTACAATTTAGTTATTGCAAATTCGGGTAAACAAATTTTTTCAGATGAATATGTTTTGCTAAAAGATAGAACTTCATTATTACTTTTTAAAAAAACAAATAATTTTCAGAGTTACTTTCTTAATGAATATGAAAAATCTCTTAAAGTTCCCTTAAAAATAGCAAAAAGTAAAGTAGATAACATTTCTAATCCAACTAAGCATATTATTTTTGTGGATGGAGATAAGCTAAGTTTTCCTTTGGAAATTAGAAAATGGAAAGAAGGTGATGTTTTTTATCCCAATGGAATGCAAGGAAAGAAGAAACTAAGCAAGTTTTATAAAGATGAAAAATATTCACTTTTCGACAAAGAAAATCAATGGCTTTTATGTTCAAATAATGAAATTGTTTGGGTAATTGGAAAAAGAGCCGACGAACGATTTAAAGCAACTGAAACGACACACAATATTATAAAA
>JACXVH010000292.1 GCA_014763515.1 Flavobacteriaceae bacterium | reverse complement strand
GTTTTGATTGGATACTTAGAAAGTTCTGCTAAAATATCAGCCATTGGACGATTCAAGTCTACAACAACTGGTTCCTCTAAATGTGGCGCTACTTCTGGTAAAAACTGTGCAGGATTGGTTTCCAATTGCTCTAAGAAAATTCCATCTTTAGTAATCTTCCCTTTGATATTTCTATCTGCCGAACACGAAACTCCTAATCCAACCGGACAAGAAGCAGCATGTCTTGGCAAACGAATTACACGTACATCATGCACGAAATATTTTCCACCAAATTGCGCTCCTATTCCACTTTCGTGACAAATTTGTTGCACTTTTGCTTCCCATTCTAAATCACGGAAAGCTTGACCTGCCATATTTCCAGATGTTGGTAAATTATCATAATAACCAGCAGATGCTTTTTTCACAGCTGCTAAATTTGCTTCTGCAGAAGTTCCACCAATAACCAAAGCTAAGTGATAAGGCGGACAAGCCGATGTTCCTAAATCTTTAATTTTGGTTTTAATGAATTCCGTCATTGATTTTTCATTCAACAACGACTTCGTTTGTTGGTACAAAAACGTTTTGTTTGCCGAACCACCACCTTTTGCTAAAAATAAAAACTCATACGAATTTCCTTTTTTTGCATAGATATCAATTTGCGCAGGTAAGTTTGAACCTGAATTTTTCTCCTCAAACATACTAATCGGTACAATTTGAGAATAACGTAAATTTCTTTTTTGGTACGTATTGAAAACACCACGCGATAAGTATTCGGCATCATCAACACCCGTGTAAACATTTTCACCTTTTTTCGCCATTACAATTGCCGTTCCTGTATCTTGACAAGAAGGTAATTGTTTGTCGATAGCTACTTTTGCATTTTGCAATAAATTGTAAGCTACAAATCGGTCATTATCTGTGGCTTCAGGGTCGTTTAAAATGTTGTGTAAACTTTGTAAGTGTTTGGTGCGAAGCATAAAAGAAACATCAAACATGGCTTCTTCAGCAAGTAATTCTAAACCTTTTGGGTCAACCACTAAAATTTCTCTATCGCCTAATCTTTCTACGGTAACGTAATCAGAAGTTAATTTTTTGTATGGCGTATCGTCTTTTAAAATCGGATACGGATCTTGGTATATAAAATTCATTGTGTGTTATTTTTTTAAGTGACGTAAAGGTAAGAATTTTTGAAGTTAACCTGCAAGGTTTTGATAACCTTGTAGGTTTTTATTTAAAGCAGAAAAGCACTTTTCAAATCGAAAATTGTCCCGCTATTCGCACTACATAGTAGTTTGCTTCTATCGGGGCTATTTATCACGTACTATTAACCTGCAAGGTCTAATTGACCTTTTAGGTTTTATCATTCTAACATAAATTTATTCGCCAAAGTTCTTTTTTTTGAATTGTGACGATATTTAAAATTATCCACATCGTCAAATAAATTTATAACTTCAAATTTGTTTACCAATGATTCAGAATTATTTACAATATTTTGGTAGGAAGAAAATCTAAAATCAACAAAATCAATATTCAAATGATGAGTAGGATTCAAATGAACATAAACAATTACATTTTTTAAATATTCTTCTGAAGTTAATTCAATCCTCTTAAAGTGTTTTTCAAACAAACTTCCAGTTCTATTTTGTTGTTTATTATATGCTTTTGCATAGGCATTAAACAAGTTTGAAAAAGCTTGAGTAACAATTTTTTCTTCTTCTGTTACTTGAATAACTAAGTGGAAATGATTATCCATTAAACAAAAAGCTAATATTGAAACTTTATCATTTAAATATTTTGAAACTAATTTTAAAAAATACGATTTGTTATCATTTGAACTAAAAATATTACAGCCATTTATTCCTCTATTGTAAATGTGATAAAATTTATCTTTTTGTAATATTTCTAATTTCATTGAATTTCTTATTTATCAATTTCCATTTTTTTTATACCTACAAGGTTTTGAAAACCTTGCAGGATATTTTTCCTAAAAAAACCAACTTGCCACAAAAATAGCTGTCAATACACAAATTAAATCCACTAAT
>JACXVH010000291.1 GCA_014763515.1 Flavobacteriaceae bacterium | reverse complement strand
CCCAAGAGTTGTTTTTCAAAAAGCTTCATATGATATTGGAAAGGCAAGTTATTTTGGTCAAGATACTAAGCAGTATTGCGCTGAAGTAGGAAAAGCCATAGAACTTTTTAGTACCTTTAAGCCTGAAAGTAGTTTAGATCCTAGTTGGGGATTAATTTTAGCAGAAAAAACATATTCTAATTGTAATCAATAATGAATATTCAAAAAGAACTTATAAAAGCAATAGGTATTGGAGTTGTAATTTTTATTGTAATTCAAGTTATCAATTACATCTACAATTTACAATTACCCGATTTTGAATCATTAAAGTTCAATTTCATATTTACTATTTTGTATAGTGTAGTGTTGTATTTTGCTAATGCTTTAGTTTTTATACAATTAGACAAGTTCTTTGAAAAAAACAGGTTTCAGTTAAAGCGATTAGTAATAGGATTTTTAGCATCCCTTTTAATTACAGGAATTGCTATTTTCTTTTTAAGACTAGTCGAAGAAGTTCTAGTGGAAAAATTAAGTTTTACCGAATTTTTCAGTCAAGAAACCGCTTCAAATTATGTTGTAGCAATGATTATAACTCTAGTAGTTACATTAATTGTTCATCTTGTTTATTTCTACAAAAATTACCAAGAAAACAGGGTTAAACAAGAAAAAATTATTGCAGGAACAGCTTCAGCACAATTTGAAAGTTTAAAAAACCAGCTCGATCCACATTTCTTATTTAACAGTTTAAATGTTTTGAGCTCATTAATAGAAGAAAATCCTGATAATGCACAAAAGTTCACAACTTCTTTATCAAAAGTATATCGATATGTTTTAGAACAACGCGATAAAGAATTAGTAACTGTGCAAGAAGAATTAGCATTTGCTAAAACTTATATGAATCTCTTAAAGATGAGATTTGAAAATAGTATTTCATTTGAATTGCCAAATGATTTAAAAAATGTTGAAGCCAAAGTTGTTCCGCTTTCATTACAGTTATTGTTAGAAAACTGTATTAAACACAACATTGTTAGCGAACAAAAGCCACTGCACATAAAAATTTATATAGAGAATAACGAATTAATAGTTGAAAATAACAAACAAAAGAAAGAAGTTTTACAAGATAGAAAAGGCGTAGGCTTACAAAATATTGTGAATAGATACGCTATCCTAACGAATAGAAATGTAGCGGTTTTAGATTCTGAATCTGTTTTTAAAGTAAAACTTCCAATTTTGACTAAACAAGTAAACATCATGGAAACAACAATAAACAATTTCAATGAAAATATGGCTTATGCAAGAGCTGTAGACAGAGTAAAAAAGATTAAAGAATTTTATAGTAGCTTAATTTCCTACTGTTTGGTAATTCCTTTTTTAGCATTTATTAATTACAAAACTTCCGATTTTCAGTGGTTTTGGTTTCCAGCTTTAGGTTGGGGAATGGGATTAATTTTTCAAGGATTTCAAGTTTTTGGCTTTGCTAAAGATTGGGAAGAACGAAAAATTCAAGAGATTATGGACAGAGATAAGAATTCAAAAAATTATCAATAATTTAAGTTAAAAGTCAAAATTAGAAAAATGGAAAAATATAAATCAGATTACGAGCGATACGAAGAGGCAAAAAAACAAGTAAAAGAAATTAAAGGATTTTATGTACACTCATTTATTTTTACAGTTGTACTTATTTTTTTAATTTTTATAAATCTAAAATATACACCAGAATATTTATGGTTTATTTGGACACTAGGAGGGTGGGGTATAGGTCTACTTTTTCACGGATTGGGAGTTTTTAAAGTAATGCCTTTTTTTGGAAAAAATTGGGAAGAAGATAAAATTAAAGAGTTAATGGAGAAAGAAAAAAAACAAAAATGGGAATAGTTGTTTAAGTAAAAAGTAAAAAGTAAAAAGTAAAAAGTAAAAAGTAAAAGTTTGTTTTAAACGTATAACTTATAAATAAATAACCCGTTGTGCATTATAAAAAAAGTTGCTCAAATCATTAAAAATGATTAAATTGTATTGACTTTCAAACAATTACAATAATGAGCAACCTTGAAGC
>JACXVH010000290.1 GCA_014763515.1 Flavobacteriaceae bacterium | reverse complement strand
GTAGTTTTCAACGAAGACTTTCAGATTTATGAAAAAGCAACTCCAATTGGTACCAAAAAATACGGCAAAAACGATATCATTTCACAATTTGGAAATTTAGAACCTCGATTGGCTTTAGCTTATACTATAAACGAAAAAAGCTCTATTAAAGTGAGTTATAATAGAATGGCTCAATATTTACATTTAATTTCTAATACGCAATCCCCTACTCCATTAGATGTTTGGACACCAAGTGACGATTACTTGAAACCTCAAATTTTGGATCAAGTTGCGTTTGGATATTTTAGAAACTTTAAAAACGGTGCGTATTCCTTAGAAGCTGAAACGTTCTACAAAAAAGTCAAAAACCGATTGGATTATATTGATGGCGCCGATTTAATTGCTAATGATGATATTGAACAAGTAGTCCTTAAAGGAGAAGCCAGAGCTTATGGTTTAGAACTTCTAGTTCGAAAAAACAACGGAAAATTAACCGGATGGCTTTCATACACTTTATCGCGTTCGGAGCAAAGAACTCCAGGAAGAACAGCCGAAGAAACTGGAATTAACAACGGAGAATGGTATAAAACAGGTTGGGACAAATTGCATAATCTTTCCGTAACTTCCATGTACCAATTGAACGAAAAATGGAGTTTTAGTAGTATTTTCACCTTACAAAGCGGACAACCAGTTACCTATCCTAACGGACAATATGAATACCAAGGAATTACAGTTCCTACATATGGTTTACGTAATGAAAACCGACTGCCAACGTATCATCGTTTGGATGTTTCGGCTACTTTAGTTCCCGATAAAAATAAGAACAGAAGCTGGTATGGTGAATGGGTTTTTGGAATTTACAATATTTACAGTCGAAAAAACGCTGCCTCAATAAGTTTTAGACAAAACCAAGATTCAGGAAATAATGAAGCGGTTCGTCTTTCTATTTTTGGAATTGTGCCAAGTGTCACCTATAATTTTAAATTTTAGTTATGGTAAAGATTATACTAAAAATAACAACGTTTATCGTTCTTTTAATAGCTATACTTTTCACACTTATTAGCTGTGAAGATGTTATTGATGTTGATTTAAGCACTGGCAAACCTAAATTAGTTATTGACGCTTCTTTAAAATGGCAAAAAGGAACTGCTGGAAACGAACAAACTATCATTCTTTCTACAACAGCCGGTTTTTATGAGGAAAATGTTCCTGCAGCTACTGGCGCAACGGTTTTTGTTACTAATGGAAATAACGATGTATTTAATTTCATTGAAATCCCAAATACTGGTGAATATTTCTGTGATAATTTTGTCCCTGAAATTGACCAAAACTATACTTTAACTGTTATTTATAACGGAGAAACTTATACAGCCAACGAAACTCTAATCGCAGTTCCTCCAATAAATGGTGTTGTACAAGACAACAATGGAGGATTTACAGGAAATCAAATTGAAGTTCGTTTCTTCTATGATGATATTCCTAATCTAGATAATTATTACTTAATACAGTTTAACACCAGTATTACTTTTTTACCGGAATATGATGTAATTAGTGATGAGTTTTTCCAAAACAATCAAATGTTTGGTTTATATACGAACGAAGATTTAAATGCTAATGACAACGTTACATTAACACTACAAGGAATTTCGGAATCCTATTACAATTATATGAACATTTTATTAGGAATTGCTGGCTCTAACGGAGGAAGTCCATTTCAAACACCACCCGCAACCGTTAGGGGCAACATTATTAACCAAACAAATTTTGAAAATTACGCTTTAGGTTTTTTCAGATTATCAGAAATTGATAGTATGCAATATACGGTTGAATAATAAATTGTAAATTCGTAATTCGTAATTCGTAATTCAAAATGTCTTCACATCATATTGTTCGCGACGATCAAGAACCTGCTTTAATTATTGCTAACGGTGCTGCTTGCAGTAAAGAACTTATGGGACAACTTTTAGAGTGGTCGCCTTTTGTTGTAGTTCTAGATTCAGCAATAGATAGAGTTTTAAATTTAGGTATTAAAGTTGATGTTTTATTGGGTGATTTTGATCGCG